>NZ_MAYF01000007.1 GCF_001684955.1 Chryseobacterium contaminans
GGCCAAAAGCCACTTTTCAAATTCATATATTATATCTTTTTAGTTCAGATAGAACTCATATTTATTCAGTAATTGTATTTCCTTGATAAGATCTCCATTCAGATCTACAGAATGTTTCATAGACTGTACTTCAATATGGGAATCATCATCAATATTTTTGATAAAGAACTTCAGTTTCTGATTACCTTTATTTCTATCTAGTACATTCCTGAAAAAATCCAGATCCTCGCGTCTCACATCCATAACATCCATAACCAGAGAGATACTTTTTGCAAATCTTTCAAATGCTTCCTGAAGCTCAATCACATCATTTACATTTACAAAAACTCTTCCATCTTTAACCTGAGCAAATTTTATTTTAAAAATAACAAACCTTTGTACTTCAAGCTTCTCCTTCAACCTCATGTAATCTCTGTCTCCCAGTCTGAAAGAATAAGAACCGGAATAGTCTTCCAATGTCACAAAAGCTACTTTTTCACCACTTCTGAAACCGTCCTGCACTCTGTATTCTGTAATAAGACCGGCTACAGTATACTCTTTTCCGCCGCCACCATTTTCTCTTTCTTTCTGAAGGGTCTTCCAGTCTTTCTTTTTTTCTTCAAACAATTCGTCCTGCTTATTAGCAAAAGCCTGTTCTTTATAAGCATCTACTTCATCAAGATTTAAGAATAGAAAATTTCCTTTAGGTTCTGCCTTTTTAGTTACTTCCTCTATGACTTCTTCATCTCCCACAGATAATTCATCTGAAATAATTTCAATAAGATCAGTTGTTTCATCTGGCGTATCCTGCTCCAAAACAGGAGCTTCATCTGTAGCAGCTTTTCCTTCTTCCTCTTTTTCCAGAACCGACTTCTTAGAAAGTTTTCCCTGCATAAACTGGAACTGATATTTAAATTCATCCAATGGATGGGCAGAAAGGTAGAATCCTATGGTTTCCTTTTCCTTATTAAGTTTATGCATGTTTGGCCATTCAGGGCAAGGAGCCAGTTTGGGTTGCTCAATCTGAACCTCATCTGCAAAATCAGCAAAAAGTGAATGTTCCATCTCGTTTTTACTTTCCTGGAAGCTTTGCCCATATCTGATCAGACGCTCAAGATTGGTTTTTCCAGCCATATCAATGTCAAAATACTGACCTCTGTGGAAGGTATCAAGTTCATCAAAGGCTCCGGCAACCACTAAACTTTCTGCAACTCTTTTATTCATTTGGGAAGGTAATATTCTTTCAAAAAAGTCATAGATATTTTTAAACCTTCCGTTCTCTCTTTCCCTTGTAATTGCCTCACTTGGCCCTTCTCCGATTCCTTTGATGGCTCCCAGACCAAAACGGATCTGACCTTTTTCGTTTACAGAGAATTTGTACTGAGATTCATTTACATCAGGTCCCAAAACATCTACTCCCATACTTTTACAATCCTCCATGAACATGGTAATTGAATCCGTATTGTTAATGTTATTACTCATCACACTTGCCATATATTCAGCCGGATAATTGGCTTTTAAATAAGCCGTTTGATAAGCAATAAAAGCATAGCAGGTGGAGTGCGATTTGTTGAAGGCATATTCCGCAAAGGCTTTCCAGTCATTCCAGATTTTCTCAAGTCTTTCTTCATTAAGGTTGTTTTTTCTACCTCCTTCAATGAATTTAGGGTACATTTTGTTCAGAACATCAATCTGTTTCTTACCCATCGCTTTTCTCAGGGTGTCAGCCTCCCCTTTTGTAAAGTTGGCCAATTTCTGAGAAAGAAGCATTACCTGTTCCTGGTAAACGGTAATTCCGTAAGTTTCCTTTAAATATTCTTCTGTTTCGGGTAAATCGTAAACAATTTCTTCAATACCATGCTTCCTGTTAATAAAGTTTGGAATGTATTTAATAGGACCAGGACGGTACAGTGCGTTCATGGCAATAAGATCGGCAAAAACCGTAGGTTTAAGCTCTCTCATGTATTTTTGCATCCCGGGACTTTCATACTGGAAGATCCCAACTGTTCTACCTTCTTTAAATAACTGATAGGTTTTAGCATCGTCCAACGGAATAAGATCGGGATCAATGTCTACTCCATGTCTTGCCTTTACAAGCTTTAGAGCATCTTTAATGATCGTCAGCGTCCTAAGCCCAAGAAAGTCCATTTTCAGAAGCCCGGCACTTTCTGCTACCGAGTTATCAAATTGAGATACCAGAATGTCGGCATCTTTGGCAGCAATGGTTACCGGCACAAGGTTACTCACATCCTCCGGAGTAATAATTACACCACAGGCATGGATTCCGGTATTCCTGATGCATCCTTCCATCTTTTTAGCGCTTGCCAGCACTCCATGACGTGAATCATCAGGGCTTTCCAGAACATATCTCATTTCATCAACGAGCATTTGTTCTTCCGGTTTTAATTTATCATATTTTGCTAATGCTTTTGCAATGTTCATCCCCGGTGTAGAAGGGATAAGCTTAGCAATATTATTTGTATCAGGAATGGGAACATCTAATACTCTTCCGGCATCTTTAATTGCAGATTTTCCTCCAAGCACCGAATAGGTAATAATCTGTGCTACCTGACTCTGTCCGTATTTTTCAATTACCCATTTGATAACCCGGTCTCTACCTTCATCATCAAAGTCGATATCAATATCGGGCATCGAAACCCTCTCAGGATTTAAGAATCTCTCAAAAAGGAGATCATATTTAATAGGGTCAACATTGGTAATTCCGATACAGTAAGCTACTGCAGATCCTGCAGCGGAACCCCTTCCCGGACCAACCCAAACTCCCATTTTACGGGCTTCATTACAGAAATCCTGTACAATAAGGAAGTATCCCGGATAACCGGTGTTGGCAATTACTTCCAATTCGAAATCCAGGCGCTCTTTAACGTCGGCAGTAATGCCATCATCACCATATCTTCTTTTCGCCCCTTCATAAGTAAGATGCGTCAAATAGGCCATCTCTCCTCTTTTCCCTCCGTCTACCTCATCTTCTGCATGGATAAATTCTTCAGGAATATCAAACTTTGGAAGGAGAACGTCTCTTTTTAAAGTATAAGGTTTAAACTTTGCAAAAAATTCTTCATATGCTTCAAAGGCGTCAGGATACGCAAGGAAAGCTTCTTTTAGCTCATCGGAGTTTTTTATATAGTACTCTCCAGTGGCAAGTCCTCTCCTTTTCCCAAATCCTTTTCCAATAGGTGTTGTAAGCTTTTCTCCATCTTTGATACAGCTTACAATATCCTGAATATTGGCATCATCTTTATTGGTATAAAAAGTCTCATTCTGAGCCAGAATTTTAACATTATATTTATCTGCCAGATATAAAAGAACCTCATTTAAGTGCTCTTCTTCAGGAAGTTTATGATTTTGAAGCTGAACATAGAAATCATCCCCAAAAGTATCGCTCCACCATTTGAAAAGTTCCTCCCCTTTTTGTTCACCTGTATTTAAAATAGCATCAGGAATATCTCCATGAATCCCGGAAGTTAAAGCGATTACTCCTTCTTTATATTCAGCGATCAATTCACGGCTAATCCTTGGAACTCCAAAATAGAATCCCTTTAAGAAACCGATACTTGAGAGTTTTGCTAAGTTCTTATATCCGTTAAAATCTTTTGCCAAAAGCACTACCTGGGTTCTCCTATCCGGATCATCTTTGGTAAACTGCTTTTGCTCATAACGATCTGAAATATAAAACTCACAGCCAACAACTGGAATCAGTGGTGTAGAAACAGGTTCTGCCTCATTAAACTCAGTTCCATTTTCTTCTGCCTCCTGTTTTCTGGCCAAATATTCTTTATGCTTTTTTGCCCTGTCTCCATTAGCTCCTTCTACTGCTGAAACGAACTTAAAAGCCCCCATCATATTTCCAAGGTCTACCATTCCGACAGCCGGGAAATTTTCATCGGAAGCTTTTTTAATCAGGTCATTAATGCTTGAAGTAGCTGTAAGTGTTGAGAAAACACTATGATTATCAAAATTGAAATATTTACCTAAATCAATTTCATCAATACTTCCGAAATCCTGTTGTTTCTTTTTATTATGAAAATCCGCAACCTGCCTTCTGATAACAATATTGAAAGGCTTTATAGGATCAGGATAAAGACTCTTGAAATAAGCTAACTGATCTTCAGAAATCTTTAAGGTTTCAGCAGGTACAACACCAATTCTTACCATTTCGAAGAACGCTCTGGCTGTAGCATTTACGTCGGCAGCAGCATTATGGGCTTCATCAAACTTACTTCCGTACAATTTTTCATAAAGCTCTTCAAGTTTTGGAGGCTTAAAGCGGCCACCTCGACCTCCGCCTAACTGGCAGAAATCGGTTCCCAGAATCATTGTATCTGCTTTAGGTTTCTCCTGAAGATTATCTTTTATATTTTTTCTATAAAATTCTGCTCCTACGATATTGTAATCAAATTCAACATTATGTCCGGAAACTACTCTTATTTTTTCAAGAACCTTAGAAAACTCTTCTAAAACTTCCTGTAGATCACGCCCTTCTTCATTCGCGATTTTTGTTGTAATCCCATGAATTCTAGCTGCATTAAAGGGAATATCATACCCTTCAGGCTTTATTATATAATCCTGGTTTTCAATTAAATTACCATCATCATCATGTACCTGCCAAGCAATCTGTACCATTCTTGGCCAGTTTTCTGAATCTGAAAGCGGAGCATTGAAATTTTTTGGTAACCCGGTTGTTTCTGTGTCAAAAATTAAATACATATAATTTTCTAACTTTTAATAAAAAGAGAATGTAAAGTTACTTCATTTTTTCCAATTTACTGACTTTAAAGTCCCAACACCTGTACTATGCAAATTTTAAAAAAACAAAAACACAAAACAATTAACAAATCAAACGAGTATAATTCAAAAACATACAAAACATTAATTAAAACTTACAAAAAAATAATATTTATTCATTCTAAATAACCTTTTGTAAATATTTTGCCCTATATTTGAGCCATTACAATTTTTAATATTTACTAACCATTATGAAGAAACATTTACTTTTAGCCAGTACTTTGGCTATTTCAATGCTAAGTGCGCAAAACAATGAAGGATTAAAAAGAGAGTTTGAAAGAAAAAACAAAGAGAACAGCGCTAAGTTTGAATCTTATGTTGGAAGAATTTCTGCAACAAGCAAGAATTCAGAGGCTTTAAAAGAGCTTCAACAACAGAGAAATAACTTAGCAGGCTTTACTCCAAGCGGAATTCCATACTTCAACCAAGTAGAAGATATGGATCAGATAAAAAATTCCAACGCTGATTTTCTTCAAAATGGAACAATTACCGGACTTACTGGTTCATTCAATGGAGAAAATATCAAATATACACTTTTTGATGGTGGAAGAGTATATGCTGCACACCCTTTTTTTGATAACATGACCGGAAGAGTTACGAATAAAGAAGCGACTACAATGAACTACAGTGCTCATTCTACTGCGGTTTCCGGATTTATGGGAGCAAGAGCCCATACTCAGACTTTAAATTTCACAGACGGAACATCCAGAACCGTAAACTTCCAGGGAATTGCAAAAAATTCTACAATAGATTCTTATGCATTCAGTGATTCTGTATTACCGGGTAACACAGCCCTTAGCACTGTATTTGAAAAAATACTAATTGCTCAGCCAAAAATTTCCAACCACTCTTATGGTACTAACCAAGGATGGTCAGTAAAAGCAGTTAATGGAGTTAATTCATGGGTATGGAATGGTACATTCACCAGTCCAAATACATCTATGGATTTACAAGGTACTTATTTTGACAATGATGAAAGTTATGATGCCATTGTTTATAACAATCCAACGTACATCATCGTAAAATCATCAGGTAACTATTTTGGAATGGGGCCAGCTGCAGGAAGCACTGCTACATCATATTATAGAGGCAGTAACAATACCAATGTTGCCTTTACAGCAACAGATACTCTTCCTGCACAAAACTGCAGCCAAGGTTTTGACTGTATTGGACCTGGATCATTAGCAAAAAATATAATCGTAGTAGCAGCTACAGATAGAATCACAGCTAATGATGGCAGATATGTTACCGCTGCAAATGTTATTCATTCAGATTACAGTAGTGCAGGTCCTAGGGATGATGGTGGTATAAAACCTGATATCGCAGCAGTTGGAACTGACGTTGGTAGTGCCTCAACGGCAGAAAATACAACTGGTAGTGCCAGCTTAACAGTAGGTAGTGGAACTTCGTATTCTGCACCAGTAGTGACTGGTATCATCGGTCTATGGACACAGATCAACAAGCAATTATTCCAAAACGCAGAATTAAAAGCTGCTTCTGCAAAAACACTAATGATTCACTCTGCTTCTGAAGCAGGAAATGTGGGACCAGATCCATGGTTCGGATGGGGATTCATCAACGCAAAAAAAGGAGCTGAGCTTTTAGTTGGAAAATCTAATAATACTGTAATTTTTAATGAGGAGACCCTAAACAATGGAAGTACGAATACTCAAATAGTAAATGCTTCAGGAAACGAACCTCTTAAAGTAACAATTTCCTGGATTGACCCAGAATTTAAGCTTCCTGAAACTATCAGTTGGGAATCTGCGTATAATAACCGAAATTCCAGGCTAGTAAACGATCTAGATTTAAGAATTACTGACACCACTACTAATACAGTATACATGCCTTGGAAGCTTAATGCAACCAGTCCTATGACTCCAGCAACTAAAGGAGACAACACTGTAGATAATGTAGAGCAAGTAGTTATTGAAGCTCCTGTAGCAGGAAGAAGTTACAAGATTGAAGTTCTTCACAAAGGAACACTGGTGAACAACGCCACACCAAGCGCTACAGCTCCTCAAAATTATTCAATTATTGTTACAGGACACACTGCAGGATCTTTAGGAACCAAAGAAGGTGCTAAAGCTTTAAGAGAACTTGCTGTTGCCCCTTCTGTTACCAAAGATGTAACAAGTATATTAAACGCTCCTAAGAAGTCAACATTCACTATTTATGATATGTCTGGTAAGAAATTACAAAGCGGTACTATCAACAGTGAGAAAGAAGCAATTAATTTATCTTCTCATCCAAAAGGAATTTACATTATTGAAGTAAGAACCGACAAAGATGTAGTGACTAAAAAAGTGATTAAGGAATAATCTTAACACAAAATAAAATACTGGAGGATACTGACAAATGTCGGTATCCTTTTTCTTTTTTGATTGAACTCTTTATTTCAACTTTATTTTTTCATTCGAAATACAGTGATATCTTCTCTATTTAACTATTCCTTATCTCAACTTGTACGAAAATAAAACCATAAAAATTGAAAATAATTTAATTTTTTAAATTAAAAACAAACTAAAAACCAATAAAACATATAAAAAAACAAATTACAAACATTAAAAAAGGAAATAAAATACAACATTCATATATTTGAAAAAACACAATAACATTTAAACAATTATCAATTATTATGAAGAAAATCTTTATTTCGATCAGCACTTTGATGATTTCATTAGCAAGTGCACAAAAAAACAATGAAGCTCTGGAAAGAAAATTTGAAAATCAGAGAATTGAAAACAGTAAAAAATTTGACACTTACGTAGCCAAGCGTTATGGACAAAACAGAGATATTAAAACTCTAAGAGAAATTGAAAAACAAAGAATTAGTTTAGCTGGTTTTATTGGTAACAAGCCTTATTTTTATGAAGCTTATGATACTGATCAGATTGTGAATTCCAACTCTGATTACTTACAAGGAGGTACTATTAGTGGTTTAACAGGTTCATTTAATGGAGAGGGTATTAAATTTACTATTTTTGATGGATGCTCCATCCCAGGTACTCCGGCAAGAGTATTTGACGGACATGTATTTTTTAATAATGCTACCGGAAGAATAAGCAATAAAGAAGCAGCTACTCTTATATACGGAGATCATGCAACTTCCGTTTCAGGCTTTATTGGTGCCAAAAATTTTCCTTATACAGTTACCCTTAATGATGGCACTACCAGAACTGTAAACTTTAAAGGTATTGCTCCAAACTCAACTATAGATGCCTATGCTTTCTTGGAAACAACATTACCTGGCGATACAAGTCCAAGTACTGTTTTTCAAAAAATAATCAAAGCCCAACCCAAAATTTCCAATCATTCTTATGGTGGTAATTATGGATGGAGTGAAGGAAAAGTCAATAATCAACCGGCATGGATTTGGAATGGCGCTTTTGCCAGCCCAAACACTACTTTCGATGCCCAGGGCACTTATCATAACAATGACAGGGATTATGACCAGATTGTTTACAATAATCCCTCATATATCATTGTAAAATCTTCAGGAAACTCCTATGGAGAAGGACCAAGCACCGAAACCAGTACTTATAAAAAATATTATGAGAACGATAACGGAAATCTGGTAGAATTTGCAGCAACAGACACATTACCTCCCAATAACTGTTCACAAGGATATGATTGCATTGGTATTGGATCTCTGGCTAAAAATATCATTGTAGTAGGAGCAACTAACAGAATTACAGCCAACGGCGGAAGATACACAGCCTCAACTGATGTCATCCATTCGTCTTACAGCAGTGCAGGACCTAGGGATGATGGCGGTATAAAACCTGATATCAGCGCTGTAGGAACATCCGTAGCAAGTGCCAGCTCGGCTAATAATTCAACAGGAAGCCAGGGTTTAACAATAGGTAACGGAACCTCCTATTCTGCTCCTGTAGTTACAGGTATTATTGGTCTGTGGACACAAATTAATAAACAACTCTTTAATAATGCAGAACTTCATGCAGCTTCCGCAAAAACATTAATGATCCACTCTGCTTTAGAAGCAGGTAATCCTGGTCCTGATCCACATTTTGGCTGGGGATTCATCAATGCTAAAAAAGGAGCTGAAATTCTTGTTGGCAAATCTAATAACACAGTTATTTTCAATGATGAAACCTTAAATAATGAATCAAGTAATACTAAAACAGTTAAAGCTTCCGGAAGTGAGCCATTAAAAGTAACAATATCCTGGGTAGATCCGGAATTTACCAATTACACAAGCCAATGGGGAAATGTCCACAACAACAGGACTTCAAAATTAGTTAATGACTTGGACTTAAGAATTATTGACACCACAGATAATACCACTTACCTTCCATGGAAACTTGATTACAACAATCCTATGACCGCGTTAAAAGGAGACAACACTGTAGACAATGTTGAACAGGTAATTGTAGATGCCCCGGTTGCCGGAAGAAATTACAAGATCATCGTTAATCATAAAGGAACCCTAAAAAATAATGCAGGAGTTACCGCCCCTCAGAATTACTCTATTATAGTAACAGGATATACTGAAGTATTGGGAACAAAAGAGTCTAAAGCGGGAATTTTAAGCAGTTTATCTGTTGTTCCTTCCGTTACAAAAGACTTAATAAACATCCTGAAAGCACCTAAAAAATCAACCTTCACCATTTATGATCTTTCTGGTAAAAAATTACGTTACGGAAGCATCAATAGTGATCAGGAAGTAGTTGATTTATCGGCTTATACAAAAGGAATCTACATCATTGAAGTAAAAACCGAAAAAGACATTATTTCTAAAAAAATCATTAAGGAATAATCAACGAATTTATATTTTTTTTGCAAAATACTAACAACTGTTAGTATTTTGTTTTTTTTATATATATTTGCTTCCTATGGAAAATACACTTCACGAAAAAGTTTCTCAGGATATTTTACTTAAAGCATACAATCACATGATGCTTGCCAAAGCAATGGCTGACATTTATGAAGAAAACAGAAACATCTGTAAATATGTTCATAGTACATCAAGAGGCCATGAAGCCATACAATTAGCAACCGCCTACCAATTAAAAAAAGAAGACTGGGTCTCTCCTTATTACAGAGACGAAAGCATTCTTTTAGGTATCGGGTTTGAACCTTACCAATTGATGCTTCAATTACTGGCTAAAGCTGATGATCCTTTTTCCGGAGGCAGATCCTACTACTCCCATCCTTCCAGCAGAGATGAAAATAAACCAAAGATCATCCACCAAAGTTCGGCAACAGGAATGCAGACTATCCCTACAACCGGTGTTGCCCAGGGAATAAAATACATCCAGGATTTCAATCTTCAACAGTTTGAAAACAATCCTGTGGTTATTTGCAGTCTTGGTGATAACTCGGTAACAGAAGGTGAAGTGAGTGAAGCATTGCAGTTTGCAGCATTGCATCAGCTTCCTATTATTTTCCTTGTTCAGGATAATGAATGGGGGATTTCTGTAACCAAAGAAGAAGCAAGAACCTGTGATGCTTATGATTTCGTATCAGGATTTACAGGATTAAGCAGAATGAGGGTTGACGGAACTGATTTTGTAGAAAGCTTCGAAGCCATGAAAAAGGCTGTAGATTTTGTAAGAACAGAGAGAAAACCTTTGGTTGTATGTGCAAAGACAGTATTGATCGGTCACCATACTTCAGGAGTAAGAAGAGAATTCTATAGAGACGAAGAAGATTTAACAAAACATAGAGCAAAAGATCCAGGAGAAATCCTTAGAAAACATTTACTGGAAACAGGTGTTGATGAAGACCTTTTAAAACAAATCACAAAAAAGGCCCGCCTTGAAGCCGAAGAAGCTTTTGAAAAAGCTAAAAACGCTGAAGATCCAAAGCCTGAAACCGTAATGCAGCACGTATTTGCACCTACTCCAATTACAGAGGAAACAGGAACCCGCGAGCCTGCCAACGGTGAAAAGATAGTAATGGTAGACGCTGCCATCCACGCCATACAGGAACTGATGTGGAAGCATCCTGAAGCGCTTCTTTATGGCCAGGACGTGGGTGAAAGAATCGGCGGTGTTTTCCGTGAAACAGTAACCCTTGGAAAGAAGTTCGGAAGCAAAAGAGTTTTCAACACAGCCATTCAGGAAGCCTATATTATTGGTTCTACCACCGGAATGAGCGCTGTAGGCCTTAAGCCAATTGTTGAAGTTCAGTTTGCAGACTACATCTACCCGGGAATTAACCAATTAATTACAGAAATCTCAAAATCAAGCTATTTAAGTGGCGGGAAATTCCCTGTAAGCAATATTATCCGTGTTCCTATCGGAGCTTATGGCGGTGGTGGACCTTATCACAGTGGAAGCGTTGAAAGTATTCTGGCTAATATTAAAGGAATCAAGATAGCATATCCAAGTAACGCTGCAGATTTTAAGGGATTATTAAAAGCAGCTTACTACGATCCGAACCCGGTAGTTATGTTAGAGCATAAAGGCTTATACTGGAGCAAAGTTCCGGGAACTGAAGATGCTAAAACAATTGAGCCTGCGGAAGATTATATTTTACCATTCGGAAAAGGAAAAATCATCATAGAAGCAGATCAGAATGAAACGGAAAAAGGAAGAACCTTACTGGTTGTAACCTATGGAATGGGAGTTTATTGGGCCAAAGAAGCTGCTAAGAACTTTAACGGAAGAGTTGAAGTAATAGATTTAAGAACTTTGATTCCGCTGGATGAAGAGCTAGTATTTGAAAGAGTAAAAGCTCATGGAAAATGTATCGTGCTTACGGAAGAACAGCTCAATAATTCCTTTGCAGAAGCATTCGCACATAGAATTTCTAAGAACTGTTTTAAATATCTGGATGCCCCGGTAGAAACTATGGGAGCTTTAGATGTACCTGCCGTTCCTATTAACCTGGTTTTAGAAAAGGAGATGCTTCCAAATGCGGAGAAACTTTCCAGGAAGATCGAAGAAATGCTACAATATTAAATCAATATAAAATGATACCTCTAAAATTATTTAGAGGTTTTTTTATGCTTTTTTTCACTATTTTTATTTTAGGATTACCAAACTCAATCCGAGAACATTATACCAAACAAAAACTGAAAATTAAATTGATAACAGGCATTCCCTCCTAAACTCTCAAAAAGTTTGGTACTTATTTTGTCTGTACACGCAAAACACATTCATCTTTATGATCACAACCAAATACGTCAATTATAAACAGGTTCTTAATTTATCCGGTGTCCATCTTATCTTAATCTCTATCTGGTGTACTCTGATTGCGATCCTGTTTTATTTTTTCAACTGGCATTGGATGACTATCCCATGGGTTCCGGTAGCGCTTATTGGTACTGCAGAAGCCTTCTTAGTAGGTTTCAAAAACAACCAGGCTTATGACCGACTTTGGGAAGCCAGGAAAATATGGGGCGGGATTGTGAACTCCAGCCGTTCGTTTGCTTCTATGGTACAGGCTTTCGATACCAAAAATGAAGAAATAGGCGTTTTTGACCTTGAAGACCGCAAGAAAAAGATCATCAACCGTCACATTGCTTGGTTATACACTTTCCGTGAGCAGCTTTTAGTCCCTACAGAATGGGAACATATCAGCAGTGAAAATGATAAATTCGGGAATATCAATCTAAGAAGAAACAGATTGATCAAAGCAGGCTTTCCAGATTATGGCAGAGCCCCTATTTTCTTACATAAATATCTTTCGGAAGAAGAATATGAATTAAAAAATGAATATAAAAACTTTGCTACCTACCTGATCTCACAACAGGCTAAAGATATCAATGAGTTAAAAAATATGCATGCCATCACAGATTTTAATCAGACACAGCTACAAACCTGTCTGAATGAATTTTATGGTTTTCAGGGGCAAGCAGAAAGAATTAAAAAGTTCCCTTCTCCAAGGCAGTTTGCCAGTACAGCATTTGTCTTTAATATCCTGTTCATCACCCTACTCCCTCTTGGACTCGTGAATGAATTTGCAAAATTGGGGGACTGGGGAATCTGGACTTCTATTCCTTTCTGTATTATTATCGGATGGATTTACATTATTATGGAATTGGTAGGAGATTACTCTGAAAACCCTTTTGCCGGATTAATGTTTGATGTTCCGATGCTCTCCATCTGCAGAACTATCGAAATTGACCTTCTTCAAATGATGGGAGAAACAGAGTTACCGGATCCTATTGCTTCTAAAAACGGAGTACTTGTGTAATCATGAAATAAATAATCAATAATTCTAAAAATCCCAGGAAGCTGTCATTTAACTTTCTGGGATTTTTGCATTTTACAAAGCAATTGCTGACGTATTTTTCACTTCATAAATCATAAATGAACTGTGTGTACTCGCAATATGCTGCAATGTGGTGAGCTTAGTCAGCATAAAATTCCGGTAATCTTCTATATCCCTTACTCCTATTTTAAGGATATAATCGTAATCTCCGCTTACATGGAAACATTCTGTTACTTCCTGAAGATTCATTACCTCTTTTTCAAATTGCAGAACAAATTCTTTCTTATGCTGTGTTAATTTCACGTGGCACAAGACAATAAATTCTCGTTTCACCTTTTTCCTGTCAAGCAATGCCACATATTTGGAAATAACACCTGCATTTTCCAACTTCTTTATCCTTTCATAAACAGCAGTCACCGATAATCCAAGCTTGCCGGATAGCTCTTTGGTGGTTTGCTTGCAGTCTTCCTGCAAAAATAGCAGTAGTTTTTTATCAGTATCATCAAGTTCCATAGATAAATTTTTGGTGGAATTTTAATATTTCCGAATATAGCAATTATATTTTCTAAATAAACAACATTTTCCAGTTTTATATTCTATAAATTCAATTTTATGTTGTAATAATTAGGAAAATAGCGCAAATTAGGGCGATAAAATAAAAACAATGCTTATGGAAAACTTTAACGCAGCCAACGAGATCCAGGATCTTCAGTATTTTGGCGAATTCGGAGGGGTAAATCCTTCTATTTCTGACAGCTCTACCTATACTTTCCTTTCTGCAAAAACTATGTTTGATACCTTTGAAGGAAATGCAGAAGGATGCTACCTGTACTCCAGACATTCATCACCCATGAATCTATATCTGGCACAGGCTCTCGCAAAAATGGAAAATACAGAGTCTGCCAACGTTACAGCATCCGGAATGGGAGCCATTACTTCGGTTTTGATGCAGCTATGCAAAAGCGGTGACCATATCATTTCCAGCAGAACCATTTATGGAGGAACTTACGCCTTCCTCAAAAACTTTTTACCTCAATTTAATGTAGCTACTACTTTTGTAGATATCAATAATTTTGAATCTATTGAGAACGCAATCACACCTAATACAAAAGTAATCTACTGCGAAAGTGTA
>NZ_MAYF01000008.1 GCF_001684955.1 Chryseobacterium contaminans
GTTGATTCTAATTGGTAAATTTTTCTATTCAGATGAACTCGATTTTTTGCTTAGTCCACAACTTTTGCGCTTGATCCAAAGTTTGATATAGAGATTTTTATGCGCAAAAAAAAAGAGAGACAACTATTTAATAGTTGTCTCTTTAAGTGAGCTCGACAGGATTCAAACCTGTAACCTTCTGAGCCGTAATCAGATGCGCTATTCAGTTGCGCCACGAGCCCGTTTGTTTGTTATTGTTTAACGGTTGCAAATATACCACTTTTTTCCGTTCTTTGAAACATGAAAAAGAAAATTTTACTTTTATTTACGGTATTTTCGCTAATTGCCTGTAAAAGAGAAACAAAAATTTCGTCCTCAGATTGGACAAATATTTCAAATCGCACCCAATACAAGGAGCAAGATGGAAATCTGGAGTTGAAATCTGGAAATTTCACCTATAATTTCAGGAAAAATCAAACTCCTTTCAAGAAAATCATCCTTCTTAATGCCAGTATGGCTGGGTATATTTCAGAACTCGGAGCAGAAAATTTAATCATTGGAGTATCAAGTCCTGAGTATATTTATTCGGAAAAAATCCAGAATCTGATTAAAGAAGGGAAAATTCAGAATGTTGGTAGTGATCAGAAGTATGATGTAGAGAAAATTATTTCCATGAAGCCGGATGCGATTTTCACCAATTATATTGCAAGTTTTGATAATGCTTATCAGTTATTGAAGAACAATGGTATTCAGGTGATATTCCTGGATGAGTATATGGAGCAGCAGCCATTACAGAAAACAGCTTATGTAAAGCTATTCGGAGAACTTTTCGGAAAAGAGAAAGAAGCCGAAGCCAAATATCAGGAAGTAGAGAAAAACTATAATGATCTGAAGAAGCTGGCCTTAACAGCCAAAGAAAGACCTGTTGTACTGGCTAATGAAATGTATGGTGGCGTTTGGTATCTTCCGGGTGGAAATACTTCCGTAGCTCACTATATCGCTGATGCCAACGCGAATTATATCATGAAAGATAATAAGGAGGAAAAAGCTTTGACCATGAGTTTTGAAGAAGTATTTGCAAAAACGAATGGTGTTCAGTATTGGGTAAATGCAGGAAATCACACCTCAAAAAAAGAAATGCTCAAGATGAATAATTTCTATGGAAAGCTGGATGTATTCAATAATGGAAAGCTGTATACAATGGCTGGAAAAGAGAGACAGAAGGCTAATGATTTCTTTGAAAGTGGAGTTGTAAGAGCAGATCTTATTCTTAAAGATTATATTAAAATCTTCCATCCAGAACTTTTACCGGATTATCAGCTTACTTATATGAAAGAATTGCAGTAAATCGGACTATTTGCTTATTTTTGCCTTTCCTTTTTATAAAGTTATGTGGAAAAGAATTAAACAGTTTATTTTCATCGTTCTTGTTCTGAACGTAGTTTTTATCATTTGGGGAAGATTTTTTAATCCACCCATTACCCTTACCCAGATTGGAGGCCTTTTTGAGTATGGAAAATTACACAGAGACTATATTTCCTATGATGAAATGGGAAATAACGTAAAAAAGGCAGTGATTGCTTCAGAAGACCAGAAATTCTTTGACCATGACGGCTTCGATTATACGGCTATTGAAAAAGCAATGAAGTATAACGAAAAAGGCAAAAAGATCAGAGGTGGAAGTACCATTTCCCAGCAGACCGCCAAAAATGTCTTTCTTTGGCAGGGCAGAAGCTGGATAAGAAAAGGGCTGGAAGCCATCTATACTTTTATTATTGAAAAAGTATGGAGTAAAGATATTATTCTTGAAAGGTACCTGAACTCCATTGAAATGGGGCAGGGAGTATTCGGTGTGGAAGCAGCAGCACAATATTATTTCGGTAAATCATCCAAAGATCTGAGCACTTCAGATGCTGCCTGGATTGCTGCTGTACTGCCGAATCCAAAGAAATACGATCCAAAGAATCCATCCCCTTATTTAAGAAAGAAACACAATTGGATCATGAGACAGATGAGGAATGTGAGTTTGAAATAGTATCTTTGTACTAATGAAATTCTTTAATTCCAGCACAAATTTTGAGTCAGTTCTTAAAAAATACTTTTCTTTTAAGAACGAAACCCTTTCTTTGGAACCCTTTGCAGAGTTGCTAGAGAGTGTAAAAAGGGCAGACTTTACAGATGTGCTTAATTTTTTCAAAAGCAATCCGAAATTTACGGAAAACTTCAGATATTACATTCATAATATTTTTAAAGGAAGACCATTCAACCTGTCATTAACAGAGGCTAATATTCTTTCTGAAAATGCCTTTTTCCCGGAACTTAAAAAAAGAATCCTGAATAAGGTTCTGCCGCCTGTGGAAAATGAGAAAACAGTGTGGTATATGATTGATAATGTAAGTCTAAGACCTAAAACAGACTTAAAATATCTTCACAACCTTCCGGAAAATGAGATTGATGAATTTTTGACACTCATCGGAGCTTCAGACTTTATCATTAAACCTAATGTAAAAAAGGAGCTGATCTTCTCAATGAATATCCTTTCATGGAGGGTAACGGGAATGGCAATGGAAGTGGAAGTGGTAAGAATGGCTCCTCAATACAGGAATCTTTCCAATCCATTTCTTGCATTACAGAATGAATTGGAAGCTTTAGCAGATGATCTGGTTAAAGATCCTGAGCTGCAGTTGCATTCCAAAGACAGCCGGTATAAGCAGATCAAGATTTATGCAGAGCAATGCCTTGAATTTGTGAATATAGCCTTCAAAAATTCTGCGAAATATGGAATTTCAGGGAAAATTAATCAATCATTGCTTAAAATTCGTCAGCAGACCGATAGAATTTACGAGATCGTACAATTATTGGTTATTGACAATGAAGAAGATGTTCTGCTAAAATCAAAACAGCTGATCTTTAATATACTGAGTTATAAATCACACAAGAATAATATTGCAGATCTGATTAATGACAGTACAAGGCTGATCTCACACCTTATCACCAATCACACTGCTGAAACGGGAACCCACTATATTACTTCCACCAGGAAAGAATATATGACCATGTTCTATAAAGCGAGTGGTGGTGGAATTATCGTAGGAGCGCTCTGCGTCCTGAAAATGTTGTACGGATATATTCCCGGAAGTGATTTTTCACACGCATTTTTGTACTCTATGAACTATGCAATGGGATTTGTAATGATTTATCTGATGGGCTTCACCCTGGCTACAAAACAACCCGCAATGACTGCTGCTACCATGACCAAAGTATTGTCTGAAGAAGGAAACAGCCAAAGAAACAACACTGAGTTTGCCCACCTTGTATCCAAACTATTCCGAAGTCAGTTTATTGCTTTCGTAGGAAACGTTTTACTGGCATTTCCGGTTGCCCTTGCCATTATTTATGGGCTGGATGTATTCTTTTCACAAAATCTTGCGGTTGAAAGATCAGATAAATTATTAAAAGATTTGGATCCTTTTAAATCCAAAGCAATTCTTCACGCCAGTATTGCAGGGTTTTATCTTTTCATTTCCGGAATTATCTCAGGAAATATCGGAAATAACTCCGTTTTCTACCAGATTCCGGAAAGAATTGCCAAAAACCTTTCTATCAGAAGTTTTTTCGGGAAAAAATTTGCAAAAGGGCTATCAAAATATTATGCGAAGAACTGGCCGGGAATTGTTTCCAATTTCTGGTTCGGGGTTTTTCTTGGAGCTACGGCGCCTGTAGGACTGTTTTTCGGGCTTGATCTTGATATCAGACACATTACCTTTGCTGCCGGAAACTTCGCGTTAGGGCTATATGGAAAAGATTTCTCTGTAGATTCCTATACATTCTGGATTTCCTTTGTAACGGTCTTCTTAATTGGGTTTTTCAACTTTTTGGTAAGTTTCAGTTTATCCATGTTCCTGGCATTCAGGTCAAGAAAAATGAACTTCGGACAGGTAAGTGAAATCTATAAAGAAATTTTCAGGTATTTTATAAAGCATCCGCTGAAATTCTTTTTGCCACTAAGTTCAGGATTGGATAAAAAAGCAGATGACCTGATGAGCAGTACGATTTCTAATAAATCGGAAGAGCAGGATCATTAGAATATTAAATATAAAAATCCTAGAAATTATTCTGGGATTTTTTTTGAATTTAATTTCTCTATTATGTGATTTAAATATAATTTATTAATTTGGATGGCATAATTATTTCGATATGGTAAGATTTGATATTTTATGGAAAAATCATCCTGGGACTTTTAAACCCTGTAATGTTGCGGAATTTCCCAATCAATGTGCAATACGGATGAGTGAAGCATTTAGTAAATCAGGGGTGGATTTAAGTTCTTTTTCAGGAGCAAGATGTTGGGAAAAACATGATGATAAATTTAGACATATTTTAAGAGCTCAGGAACTGGCTAATTGGGTGGACAAACACCCCTGAGATATTTGGTAATACCTTAAAACTTTCAAGAAAAAAATATCCAAAAATGAATAGTAAAAGTTTTAAACATAAAGGTTTGATTTTCATCAAAGATGGGTGGGGAGCTACAGATCATATTGATTTATGGGATGGAATTTCTTTGAGAGCTGGATCTGTTAATTATTTATCTTTGGGTGTTGAAATATGGTTCTGGCCATTAATTTAAATTCTTTTGATATGAGAACAATAATTTATATAATTATGATTGTATGTTTGCAGGCTTGTCGGGATAAGAAAGATATATTGAAGGATAATCATAAAATAATAGTTTCAGATACGGCAAAAATTAATGGGATGCTACTCGAATTAATAGATGATAATGGAGTTGGTAAAATAAAGGTTACTTCAGATAAATATAAGTTGTCAGAAAGTTTAGAAGTCAAACCTCCTTGTTATTTTTTAAGGTATAATGGGAAAGTAACTTCGTATGCATATCCGCAGTTCAATGTTCAAAAAACAATAATCATATTAGGAGAAACTAAAAAAGATAATTTGGGTAAAATTACCGGAAGTGATATTCAGGGACTTTTATTTAAAAATGACAGTATAAAACTAGCTGGAGTTTTAAAAAACTACAGTCCAATTAATCCAGAAACTGGGATTGATGAAAAAGATTATTGGGGCTTCGCTTCAGGAATGTATAAAAATTAGAAATTTTGGTAGAATGTTACCTTACAAAATATCTGAAGATTATAAAATTTATCTTTCACTATGGGTATTTGTAATAAAAGTCTGATCAAACTCTATTTGTTTAGAATTTTTTAATAAATGGAAAGAATATCAATAAAAATGCTACCACAATGGTAGCATTTTCTATAATATCTAATAACTTTGATTATATGCAGTAAGGTAAATCTGGACATTCTGCTGGTAGCTGTTCCCAAAAAGCGCATGTTGTAAGGTCTGAACAGGATAAAGCGCAGCACACCATTCGTCCCGCCCCTTGAATTTTTTTTAAATTTTCTCTTGATACTTTCTTTTGTGTAAGTACTTTTTTCATGGTAAATATGATTTATTTTATGTACTTTAAATATATCACTTAATTTCGAAATAAGCTTAACTTTTTTTAATCAAATTTTTTGTAATCATTGATGAATAGGGAGAGGCTTACAGAATCTTCAGATCATCAAACTTATCCTCACCAAACTTATCCTGAAACTTCTTCAGATAGAAATTTTTACGCATTTTAAAATCATTTTTAAGGAGGGGAGAATCTATTTTAATGATAATGCATTTATTTTCTATATTCACACTTCTGATTTCATTGAAAAGGCTCTGGTCAAGATAATCTTCAAGAAAATCTTTAATATCAAAAGCCACAAGTTTATCTTCAAAACCATAAATTCTTGCAAAAGATTTTACAAGCTCAGAAGACTGGTATTCGCGTTTTTTCTTTTTCATAAGTGGTTCGGAATTATATGTCAAAAATGACGCTCTCTTCATTAATTTTTTTTACAACACTTTCCGTACGCTCTCTGTGAGTATCTGTAATAAAAATCTGTCCGAAACTTTCTTTATTAACCAGTTCAATCAATTGCGAAACACGGGTATCATCAAGCTTATCAAAAATATCATCCAGCAAAAGGATAGGTGTCTTTTTGGTTAGTTCTTTTACTAAACTCATCTGAGCTAGCTTTAAAGAGATCAGGAAAGACTTCTGCTGTCCCTGGGACCCTACTTTTTTAATGAGAACATGATCCATTTCAAAAAGAAGATCATCTTTATGAATTCCTTTTGAAGTATAGGTGAGCATACGGTCTTTTTCAAGGCTTTCTTTTAAAAGTTCTTCAAAAGCATTTTCTAAAAGGTGAGATTCATAGATGACAGAAACGGTTTCCTTTCCACCCGAAATAATCTGGTAAAAGTTCTGAACAATAGGATTTAATTGTTCTACAAATACCTTTCTTTTATTAAAAATTTTGGTTCCAAATCGGGTAATCGGTTCATCATAAATTTCCAGTGAATCTTTATCCCAGGTTCTGTTTTTAGCAAAATATTTCAGTAAAGCATTTCGTTGTTGAATGGTTTTCTGATATTGGATCAGATCGAAAAGATACTCAGAATCCGTTTGGGAGATCATGGCATCCAGAAACTTCCTTCTGCTTTCTCCGGAATCGGAAATAAGGTTTGAATCGTAAGGTGAAATCATGACACTCGGAAGATACCCGATATGATCGGCGAGCCTGTCGTAGCTTTTATCATTCTTTTTAATCACCTTTTTGGCTTCCTTAGGCTGGGTGATTCTGATATTATCCTCACCATCTTCATTCTGAATTTCAGCATCAATGGTGAAGAAGTCTTCCTCTTTTTTAATATTGTTCAGGTCCGTATTCCCCAAAAAGCTTTTACCTACTGATAAATAATGCAGAGCATCCAGAATATTAGTCTTGCCTACACCATTATTGCCTACAAAACAATTGATCTGTGGGGAAAATTCAAACTTTTTCTCAGAATGGTTTTTGAAATTATATAGGGAAAGCTTCTTGATAATCATTTGTCAAAAATACTCCATTATTAGTAAAAATAAAAAAGGAAGTGCCGAACAAGTTTCTACTCCGAATGAAAAATAGGTGTCATCTCTTTTGTTTTCAGAGAAATAAATCAAAATATAAGTGATAATACTGGACAGAAAAAATGCAGTCGCATATAAAGGTTTCAGATAAAAAACTCCAATAAGGCTGCTGATGAAAACCAATCCGTACGCAATATATTTCGTATTCTGAACCCCAATCATCATGGGAAAAGTCTTTACCGTATCATTATTCATATCCCGGATATCAAACGGAAGAACCAATGCCGTAATATAAAAGAAGCTGATCAGGAAAATAGGAAGACTGAACTCAGGAAGGGTAAGCCAGCAGTTCACCAATGCCCAGACTAATCCTACATAAAATACTTTCAGTAAAGGGATTTTACGGATATAAACATCCAGGAAAAAACTATTGTATAACAATCCAAGAACCACAATAATAAACCATTTCAGTAATCGTACTTCATTGTGATTATGGATGATGAGAAAGGCACAGACAATCCCGGCAATGGCATTCAGAACCAATATTCTGAAAAAATATTTAGTGTATTGATACTTGGTATAAATATAGCCACTGAAATACGTAATGAAAATCAATAGAATCGTAGGGAAACGGAATGTGTTTTGCTCTTTCATGAAAAATACTGCAAAAAGAGTTCCCATTAAGGAGACATAAATTTGACTGTCTATGACGGTTTTTTTCAGTATTTTTATAATGTTCATTTATCAAAATTAATATATATGAAAAGATTTTCCAAGATATTTATGCTTTCATTGCTATCATTGGGCTTTTCACCGGTTATTGCACAGAAATATTATGATGACCAGTGGAAAAAAATAGCGGAAAACAGTCAGAAAGGAGCTTATAAATCTAATCTACCCATTATTTTGGACCTAGAAAACCAAGCTATGAAAGAAAATAACACCATTCAGTTAATCCGGTCTCTGAAAGCAGAGTTCAGTATTGTAAACCAGACTGTGGACGACGATCAAAATGATGCCGCTTCAAAATTCTTTAAAAAACTTCAGGAGGCAGAAGGAAAACTGAAAGGAGAAGAAAAATTGGTCTATAAAGTCCTGTTAAATAATTTTTTCCTGGATTATTTCAATCAAAACTATTGGAAGATCAACGGAAGAACCAATATCAATACGCAGAATCTTGCACAGATTGAGACCTGGACCAAACTTGATTTCAAAAATTATTTAACCAAAAGCTATCTGGAACTGGATCTACAAAAACAGGACATGAAGAAAGCTTCTTTGGAAAAATATAAAGATCTGTTTTCAGACACCAAAGATATTGCATATTTCCCAAGTCTTTATGATTGGTATAGCATTAAAAAAATAGCGTTTTTATCTGAGAATAATATTTTCACCAAAAATGAACTTACAGAGAACAGAAAATCCATCAATACCATTTTTGATGAACTGATTACTCAGAATAACGGAAATCCAAAGTTATATTTCATGAAGGAAAAACTGGTGGATAACTGTAATTTCAATCAGTGTAAAGATAAGCTTGAACAGCTTCAGAAGCTAGCTAAATCTGATGTACAGGGAGACTATAAAGTAGTCATCATGGAAGATATCATGGATGAGCTGGTGGCGAAAAATAAAGCAAAGGAGGCTATTGCGGTGGCAGCACAGGCTAAAACTGAATATCCGAAATCTCCTTTCATCGAAAACATTAAAAACAAAGAAAACCAGATTACCAATACTGTATTGAGCATCAAATATGAAAAGCAGACTCAAAATAATCTGCCGATTCATTTTATTGCCGAGTCTAAGAATGTTTCTGAATTTTCGATCAATATTTATGAGGTAAAAGAAGATTTTCTGTCCTTTATAAAATATGCACAGAATTCTTACGCAGATAATTATTTCAATAATGTAAAAAAGAATCTGGTAAGAAAGGAAACCTACCAGCTTTCAGATCCAAAGGATTATCAGCTTCATAAAACTTCACTGGAAATTAAACCACTTCCTTCCGGAGTGTATGTGGCAGAATATTCTGTAGCCGGAACAGGTACAAAAGATAATGATCCTGAAAAGAATTTCTATTTTCTGGTTTCAGGAAACAAGATTATTTATCAGTCCAGATCATCCAGAAATTCATTGGCAGACGATCTGAAATTGGTGAGCAGTGAAAATGGAAAACCGGTAGCCAACGAAAATCTTAGCTTTTATGAATTTGTTAATAACAATTCAATCAATAAAATTGAGGGGAAAACCAATGATAAAGGGGTTTTCAAATTCCCTGCTACGGCCAATAAAGGATATTACAGAATATACCTGGTTCAGCAGCCTAAAACCAATGATTTCCAGATCATGCAGGTGTACGGAAATAATGGAGTTGAAGAATATAATCCCAACAAAGAAGCCCGTTCCAAAGCTCAGATTTTTACAGACAGAGGAATATACAGACCTGGGCAGATGGTGTATTTCAAAGTAGTGAATACCCGTTTAAATAATGAGACTGAATCTGTAACTTCCGGATTGAAGCAGAAAATTACTTTGATGGATGCTAATAACCAGGAAGTTTCTTCTCAAAGTTTTACGACTAATGAATTCGGTTCCTATCATGGCAGTTTTATGCTGCCAAAAGGAAAACTGAATGGTACTTTTTACCTGAACACGGATGGAGCGAGCCAGGGATATAAAGATATTAGAGTAGAAGAATACAAAAGGCCGAAGTTTGAAGTGACCTTTGATCCGGTAAAAGAAGAATATAAATACGGACAGACCATAGAGCTGAAAGGGAAGGCCATGATGTTCTCAGGGGTGGCTTTAAGCAATACAACGGTAAATTACGAGATCAAAAAACAAAATATCCGTTGGAGGTATTTCTGGTGGTATCCAAGAGGGAACGATAATGAAAACTCAATTTTGGGAGAAGCCAAAACCAATGAAAAAGGAGAGTTTGTGATCCGTTTAGATCTTAAGAAAGATGAAAAATTAGAAGGAATCCAGATTGATAACTACCAGATCAATGCATCTGTTACCGATATTAATGAGGAAACTCAATCCGCTAATACGGACCTGAAAGTAGCTTCCGTTTCTCATTATATCAAAGCTGATGAAATCAAAAATATATTCAGTGATGAAAATGCAAAATTAAAAGTAGAGACTAAGAATTATAACGAGCAGGTTCTTAAAAAAGCTTATCAGGTTAAGCTATCGAAGCTGACTGCACCGGATAGAATTTTCAGAGATAATTTCAAAGCTGAAGTTCAGAATCTGCCTCAATATTCAAAAACAGAATTCATCAGTAAATTCCCACATGATTTGTTTGATAAAAATGATGAGCTCAAAAACTGGAAAACAGAAAAAGTTATTGTTGAAAGACAACAGCAGCCATCTTCTGATGCTCAGGCTTCTGATTTGGATTTAGGAAAACTGGAAGCAGGAGATTATCAGTTGGAGCTATTTAATATCGAAGGAAAAGATACGATCAAAGCAGCTCAATATTTCAGTGTTTGGGATAAAACTTCCCTGAAACCGACTCAGAAAACCTTCTTAACGGTGATTGCTCCAAAAGGGGAAACAGCAAGAGGAGAAAAAGCAAAAGTATTGGTATATTCCGCCATTCCTGATGCATTAGTGAATGTATTTGTTCAGGATGGATCCGGTAAAACAATCACAGAAACCCATCAGCTGAAAAAAGGAATCCTTGAATACACTGCTGATATTCCAAAAGATAAAAGCGTTTCTGAACTGAATCTTCAGTTCCAGCTGGTAGCATTTAACGATGTACAGACACAAACTGCCGTGTTGAAAATTAAAGACACAGAGAAACCTTTAAAAATTGAGACGGTTACCTTCAGGGATAAACTGGAACCGAATTCAAAAGAAAAATGGACCGTAAAAATTACCGGAAACGATAAAGAAAAAGTAAATGCAGAGGTATTGGCCAATATGTACGATATGTCTTTAGACCAGTTTGCTGTGAATACTTATGGCTGGGATAAATTATACACTCCATTCAATATCATCACTTCTTATGATGTAAGAGAGTATCTGGAGCAAAAAAGCTATCAGCAACGACTGAAATATTTCAATGGAAATTATGTGACAGTACCAAACTTTAACTGGTTTGACGGAAGTTTGTTTTATAATCTTTCAAATGATGGAGTGAAATCACCTAAATTGCGTCGTAAAGGAGTAGCAGGAGCAGTGCCGGCAGCGCCTATTGCTAGAAACTCTGCGGCTATTGAAGAAGTGGTAGTAACGGGCTATGGGCAGAAAAGGGAAAGTCAGGTAACAGGAGCAGTTGTTGCAGAGGCTAAAGCAGCCGATCATTCTGAACCAAAAGAGGAATTAGAAAAAGTTCCTGTACGTCAGAATTTAAATGAAACCGCTTTCTTCTATCCGGATCTGAAAACCGATGCAGAAGGAAACGTTAGCTTTGAATTCACTTCTCCGGAAGCTTTAACCAAATGGAAATTAATGTTCCTTGCTCATACAAAAGATGCAAGAGCGGCTACCCTGGAAAAAGAAGTGGTAACACAGAAAGAATTCTCAGTGACTCCAAACTATCCGAGATTCTTAAGAGAAGGGGATGAACTGAATTTACAGTCAAAACTTTCCAATCTTACCAATAAAAAGATGAATGGTTCTGCGGAATTACAGATTTTAGATGCCTTCACTAATGAAAACATCTCTTCAAAATTTGGAATCATTTCAGGAACACAGAATTTTGATTTGAATGAAAATGGAAACGGAGCATTAATCTGGAAATTGAAAGTTCCAAACAACGTATCTTCTATCATTTTAAAAGTAGTGGCAAAAGCAGGTGCTTATTCTGACGGAGAACAGCAGGCTGTGGCTGTATTGCCAAACAGAATGTTGGTGACCGATGCTGTACCGGTGTTTGTGAAGGAAGGAGAAACGAAGACTTTTGTGTTGGATAACCTTAAAAATAACACCTCTACAACCGCTTCAAATGTTTCCAATACGTTGGAATTAACAACCAATCCGATCTGGGAAATTATGTTTGCCCTTCCAAGTCTGAAAAATGATCAGAACAACTCGGCAGATGTAATTTTCAATAAGTGGTTTGCGGATGTATTAGCTTCTGAGATCTTCAAAGCAAATCCTAAAATGAAAACGGTGTTTGATGAGTATCAGGGCAAAGGATTATTAAATTCAAATCTTGAAAAAAATCAGGAACTGAAACAGCTGTTATTGGATGAAACACCATGGGTACTGGAAAGCAAAAATGAGGCTGAGCAGATGCAAAAGCTGGCACTTCTGTTTGATGTGAACACCATGAGAAGTTCAATTAACCAGAATTGGGATGACTTCAGCAAACTTCAAAATCCTGATGGCGGATTCTCATGGTATGCAGGATATCCAAGTTCTTATGGTACTTCATTATATATCCTTAAGAACCTTGGAAAAATTAACCTATGGTTAAAAGATAATGCAAAAGAGTATCAGAATGCAGGACAGAATGCTTTAGTCGCAAAACTGATCCAGTATGTAGATAACGAGATCAGTAAATATGCAGATACTAAGAAAGATAATGTCTGGAGCAATTGGGTTCTTGATTATCTGGATACCAGAAACTACTGGGAAAAACAATATCCTTTAAAAGGTAAAGGGGCTGCTTTAAAAACGTTGGTGAAACAAAAAGCGAAAACGGCAAAAATTACCGATTTTACCTTTTTCGGACTTCACCGTGCTGCTTTACTGATGAATGATTACGGGGTGAAAGATGTATCAGATAAACTGATGACTTACCTTAAAGAAACTTCAACAGACACCAAAACTCAAGGAGTATACTGGAAACAAAATCTGAATGATTGGGGTTGGTTCAGTTCTAAAGTAGTAAACCATGCCGGAGCATTGGAAGCATTCAATACTTTAAAAGCGAATGACACCAACTTTATAGAAGACATGAAGATCTGGCTGGTAACTCAGAAAGAAGTGAACTCATGGGGAAGCTCAAGAGGAACTGCTGAAGTGATCTTTACCATCTTAAATTCAGGAAAATCATGGACAGGTGCTGAAAGTGATAAAGCAACCATAGTTTGGGGCGGAAAAGAAATCGTCCCTCAGACTCAGGCAACAGGATATGTGAAATCAACCGTGAAAACAGATGCGATAGATAAAAACCTGGGAACTGTTACAGTAACCAAACCAGGTCCGGGAATTGTTCAGGGAGGATTGTTCTGGCAGTATTATGAAGATCTGGACAAAATCAAATCATCCGAAAATTATATTTCCGTAACTAAGGAACTGTATAAAAAAGTGAAAACAGTAAACGGAGAAGAACTTCAGAAGATTTCGCCGGAAACACCATTGAAAGTAGGAGATAAAGTAACCGTAAGAATGATCCTGAATACAGACAGAGCTATGGAATTCATTCATATTAAAGATATGCGTGCTGCAGGATTTGAACCTCTTGATGCTTTATCAGGATATCAGTGGAAAAATAATTTAGGATATTATCAATCTACTAAAGATGCGTCCACAAATTTTTATATTCAATATATGCCAAAAGGCAAATATGTGTTTGAATATGATGTAGTTGCCAATGCATCCGGAAAGTTCTCAAACGGCATTACTACAATGCAAAACTACTATGCTCCTCAGATGAATTCACACACAAAAGGAACGGGAATTCAGATTTTGGAATGATTTTTGGCTATTAGCAAATACGTAAAATTTAAAACCAAATAAAATGAAATTTTCAAAAACTTTAATTACTGGATTGGTATTGATGGCTGGGGTAAGCGCTTTCGCTCAAAAGAAAGCTGAAAAGTTTGAAAAACTACAGATTGAAATGTTCCCAAAAGCTAAAGAAGGATACAAACAAGTATATATCCAGCTTCCGGTTGCCAAAAACGAAAACGACTTAAAAGTGGAAGTTTTTGTAGGAGCTGAAAAAATGTTAGACTGCAACAATTACTCTTTAATGGGAGAAATGAAAAGCCAGGATCTTCAGGGATGGGGATACAACTATTATGAAGTAGAATCCAAAGGAGAAACAGCAGGAACATTAATGGCTTGCCCGGGACAGAAACTATCTAAGAAGTTTGTTACCCTTAAGCCGGAAATCGTAAGATACAACAGCAAGCTGCCATTGGTATTCTATGTACC
>NZ_MAYF01000009.1 GCF_001684955.1 Chryseobacterium contaminans
TACAGTTCTGCTCCAGCAGAAAGTTCGTAATCTTTGTAGAATATTCTATAATCGCTTCTTTTGACTTTTCGCCATAAGGAAGATGTTTGGTATCTCCAAAATAGATAAGGTCTTCATTAGGCAACAGCCTTTTAATTTCCTTAGCAACAGTAAGACCTCCTACTCCACTATCAAAAATACCGATAGGCTGGCTGGGTGAAAGATGCGAATAATCTTGTTTTTTAGTTTTCAAACGACCTGAAATTTTATACAAAAATAGTGAAATTATATAGTATATTGTACTATGTTTTAAGAAGCTTCAATATCAGAAACAATATTTAGTTTTATGTGCTAAGATGTCATACTGAGCGAAGTCGAAGCAATTTCCTTTTTACACCATAAATAAATCAGAAGCAATTCCATCAGCCATAAACCAATGTTTTTCCGGGATTTTTAAATGATCATTTTCTATGATTAAAATACCATCTTCCATTTTCTGTCTGATCTCGTGTTGAAAATGCTCCAGGAATCGGTCATCAAATTTTTCTTTTAAGCTTTTCATATCTACGCCCCAAATGGTTCTCAAACCAATCATGATCATTTCGTTAAACTGATCTTCCTTGGAAAGAATTTCTTCTCCCTTAGCTAAAAGTTTTGCACTGAGCTTTTTAATGTATTGCTGATTATTAGCTACATTCCAGCTTCTTACATCAAATCCGTTATAAGAATGCGCAGAAGGGCCAATTCCTAAATATTCCTGATACTTCCAATAAGATGAATTATGTCTGGAATAAAAGCCAGGTTTAGCAAAATTGGAAACCTCATAATGTTCAAAACCATGATCCTTTAAGAAGTCAGACAGGTAATAAAACTCTCTGTTCTGTTCTTCTTCTTTCGGACTTTTAACTTTTCCTTTTGAAATCCAGTTATCAAGAGCCGTTTTAGGTTCTACTGTTAATGCATAAGAGGAAATATGAGGAACTTCCAATGCAATGGTTTTATGCAAATTCTCTTTCCAGATCTCCAGATTAGAGGTAGGTGAACCATAAATCAGATCTATGCTCAGATTTTCAAACCCAAAATCTTGTGCTCTTTTAATGGAACCTTCTGCTTCTGAAGCCGTATGGGCACGATTCATCAGCTTAAGATCTTCTTCAAAAAAACTCTGTGTGCCGATTGACAAACGGTTAACAGGTGTTCCTGCCAGTTGCTTTAAAAAATTCTTGTCCAGATCATCAGGGTTAGCCTCTAATGTAATTTCAATATCTTTTTCAAAACTGAAGTGGTGTAAAACCTCATCAATTAAAGAATTAATTTCATCCACCGAAAGAATAGAAGGAGTTCCGCCTCCAAAATACAGAGATTTTAGGCTTCGGTTCTGCAATTCATCTTTTCTAAGCTGTATTTCGGTTTTCATCGCACGAAGCATTTCATCCTTAAAAGTAAGGGATGTTGAAAAATGGAAATTACAATAACTGCATTTTTGCTTACAGAACGGGATGTGAATATATATCATAAAAAAGCTCTGAAAAATTCAGAGCTCAAATTTATTTAAATTAAATTGATTAATATCTATATCCTCGAACATTAATAAAGTTATCAAAATTATATCCCAGTCCGATCATGAAGCTGTTTCCTCCGTATTGCTGAATATCAGACAATCCAAGGTTATAAGTAGCTCCAATCATAAATTTGTTGAATCTTACTTTAACAATCGGAGCAATTTCCAATTGCTGGCTGTCGAATCTGTTTTGAGCAGCTCTGTAACTAACCCCTACAGAGAACGCATTCACTTCATTAGAGAATGTACCCATTAGGTTATAATCCATTACTCTTGTTGAGTTCGTGTTCAGGTTAATCATTGCAGCCGGAGTTAACGTGATATTGTCAGCAATATGCCAGTTATATCCTAAGTTTAAGAAAAACTTGATTGGAGAAGGCTCCCATCCGTTTACAATAGGTTTATCATTTCCTAATGCAATATCATTTACGGAAACACCCCCAAAAAGGTTTCTGTAGGTAGCTGCTAAACCGAAGTTTGCATAAGCCATGAAAATATTCTGCTGATCACCTTTTACTAAAGGATCTCCCTGCTCTTCTACATTGATTTTAGTATAATCAAAATTTCTGTTGTACAAACTTACACTTGTACCGAATGAGAACTGATCTTTTCTGTCTCCTTCACTACTTAGAGGAATAAAATATGAAGCACCTGCTGTAATACCTCCTGCAGATTCAGCACCGTTGCTATCTCTGAATACGGTAAGACCGGCACCTACTCTATCGAAAATGTTTGCATTGATTCCCACCGATTGTACATTTGGGGATTCGCTGAATTTTGAAAATTGCTTCTGATAAATCGCATTGAGCTGTACGTAATCTGTTTTACCGTACTGAGCTGGGTTGAACAGGAAATCACCATCCAAAAGATACTGTTGATAATATGGTAGTGATTCTTGTGCTTTGTATGCATTTGACAAAAGAGCTAAACATACGATAGCATATAGTTTTCTCATAACAAATCTTGATTTCAATTCAACAAATATAAAAAAATTCTCAATATATTTTTAGTTTTCCAAATAATTTCTCCATTTTTTTACGGCATCCGCCATATCTTTGGGCATTGGGCTTTCAAAATATAATTCCTTTTTTGTTGTTGGGTGTATAAATCCGAGGGTGTGCGCATGCAGTGCATGTCTTGGAAGAATTTCAAAAACATTTTTAATAAATTGTCTGTATTTTGGAAGATTCACTCCTCTTAACGGCGTATGCCCTTCATAACGCTCATCATTGAACAATGTATGGCCAATGTGTTTGAAATGGGCTCTGATCTGATGCGTTCTACCTGTTTCAAGCTTACATTCTACCCAGGTCATATATTTGAACCTTTCTAAAACTTTATAGTGGGTAACAGCGTGTTTTCCCTGACTGCCATCCTCGTAAACAGACATCTGCATTCGGTTTTTAGGATGTCTGCCAATATGCCCTCTGATAGTTCCTTCGTCTTCCTGAGGATTTCCCCATACAAATGCCCAATACAGCCTCTTTGTGGTTCTGTTGAAAAACTGTTTTGCCAGAAAACTTAAAGCATATTCATTCTTCGCAACCACCAGCAATCCGGAAGTATCCTTATCAATTCTGTGAACAAGTCCTACCCTGTCCAGATCAGACTTTTCACCATTCTTTTCAAAATGATAAGCAAGGGCATTCACTAATGTTCCGTCCCAGTTTCCATGTCCGGGGTGAACCACCATTCCGGGTTCTTTATCTATCACTACCAGATCATCATCTTCATAAACGATATTCACAGGGATATCCTGTGGAACAATTACATTTTCTCTTGGCGGACGGGTTAATAACACAGAGATCTGATCTCCGGGCTTCACCCGGTAATTCTGCTTTACGGGAGCTCCGTTCACTATAACGTTCCCCGCCCTGCAGGTCTGGGAAATTTTATTCCTTGAAGAATTCTGCCGGTGGATTAAAAGAAACTTATCAATTCTTAAGGGTTCCTGTTTAGGATCAACAATAATATTAAGATGTTCATACAACCCTTTATTTTCCTCATCAATATCAATATTGTCAATACTGTTGGAATCCAATAATTCTTCGTCTAAAAAATCTTCGTTATCTTCTGACATTGTATTTATTTTTTTACACAAAAGGCTTCAACATTTTGCAGTTGAAGCCTATATTTTTATTATTAATCTCTATTTATTCTACGACTACCTTCTTAGCTTTTGGCTTTTGCGCTGGCTGCTGTGTAGAAGTTGATGCTGCCGGTTTTGCAGCAATTCCTGTAGCAGGAGTACTGGTAGAAGTTTTAGGCTTCTCTGTTGTACTTGTAGGTTTAGGAGTTGTAGTCTGCGCCTTTGGAGTCTCTGTTTTAGGAGCTTCCACCTTTGGAGTTTCTCTTCTAGGTGCTGGTGCCGGTACCGGAGCTTCATAGCTTGGTTCATTATGAACTTCTTCATATCGTACCGGTGGCAGAGAAGTATCTACTTTCATTCGGTAAATAGAATTCAGCTGCTCCACTTTTGCTCTCAGTTCTGCCGGGGTTTTCTTACTTGCCCAGAGGTCAATCTGCATTCCCTGGTCACGAACATCTCCTGAAGCCGGATCCTGATAATAGATAATATCAGATTCATCCTTACCTCCATCTTCATATTCTACCAATCCTACTTCAAACATACTCTTCGCAATGACCGCTCTTGCTTCTTTTACGGAAAGCCCTACTACATTAGGAATCGAAATATTTCTCATCGGTCCTGATCCTACCACAACATCAATGACAGAGAATCTAGGAAGACGTGCTCCCGGATTTACAGCATTTCCTTTATATAAAATTCTTAAAAGGGCATCTTTTTGAATACTCGGTTCGTAAATAGTATCGCCAATTTTCAGACCTACCTGGTCCAGTCTCTGGAATGCCAGTCCTGAATATTTATTGATAACATCCGGAACAGCAATCTGAGCCCATGTTCTAGGGTTTACCTTAAGACGCACCGTTCTTCCATCCTTTACACGGGAACCCGGTGCCGGATAGATTTGTAAAACCTGGAATGGTCTGTATTTAGGGTCATAATTGGCACTGTCTACTTCATATTCCAAACCTGTATCATCTAATATTTTAACAGCATCATGTACAGATTTATTAACTACATTGGGAACAGGAATTTCCTGACCGTGATTCGTGTGGTACTCTAACCAACGGAACGTAAGCCATACAAGACCCACGAAAACGCCGATTGCCACTACTAAATTCACTAAAACTTTCCAATTGAAAAGTGATTTAAGCATACTTAAAAATACTTTAATTATAACCGCAAATATAGCTAATAATTTTAGAATGGACTTTTTATTTAACACAATTCATTTTTGATTTGAAAATTTCCCGATTTCCCGTATTGCATTGCATAAAATGTTTAAATTTGCCTCAATTGATACTATATGGTTATGAATAAAAAAAGTGTTGCCGTAGTAATGGGAGGCTATTCTGATGAATATGTTGTATCCTTAAAAAGCGGACAGTTGATCTATGATTCCTTAGACAGAAATCTGTACGACGTATATAAAGTAATAGTTCTTAAAGACGAATGGTATTTTTTAGGCGAAAATGATAAAAAATTTCCAATCAACAGAGGCGATTTTTCTGTTACCTTAGATAATGGAGAAACATTGAAGTTTGATGTATGCTTCAATATCATTCACGGAACACCGGGGGAAAATGGAATTCTCCAGGCTTATTGGGATGCTATAGGTCAAAAATACACAGGTTGTGACTTTTACCAAAGTGCTCTTACCTTCAATAAAAAAGATACGCTTGCCGTATTATCAAAATATGGGATTCCTTCAGCGAAAAGCATTTATTTAAGAAAAGGAGAACATATTGATGTAGATAAAATTGTAGAAGAATTAAATCTTCCACTTTTTGTGAAACCTAATCAGTCCGGATCTTCACTGGGAATTTCTAAAGTAAAAGAAAAATCTGAACTGATTGCAGCTACAGAAATTGCTTTCAAAGAAGATGATGAAATTCTTATCGAAAGCTTCCTGAATGGAATGGAAGTCTCTGTAGGCGTTATCGACTTTAAAGGAGAAACCATTGTTTTGGGAATTACTGAAATTGTTCCTACCAATGAATTTTTCGATTATGAAGCCAAATATGAAGGTGCTTCTGAAGAAATTACCCCTGCAAGAATTGACGAAGAAACCACAAAAAGAGTAGAAGAAATCGCTAAAAGAGCATACAACTCCCTTGGAATGAGCGGTTTTTCACGAAGTGAATATATCTTAATGGATGGTATTCCTTATATGCTTGAAATGAATACGAACCCAGGATTCTCTCCTGCAAGTATTCTTCCTCAACAGGCAAAGCATTATGGAATTTCCATTATGGACCTTTGTGGAAATGAAGTTGAAAAAGCTTTAAATAAAAAAAATAGATAATAGATGTTGAAAATTAAAAGTTAGATAAGTAAGAATATTACCATCTAACTTTATAATTTTTGACGCACAATTATAAAACCAGACAACATGAAAATTGCTGTTTTCCCAGGATCCTTTGATCCCATCACTTTAGGACATTATGATATTATAGAAAGAGCGGCCCCGCTATTTGATAAATTAATTATTGCTATTGGCCAGAATTCTCAGAAGAAATATATGTTTCCTCTTGAAAAAAGAATGGAATTCATTCAAAACTCTGTAGCAGAATTTCCCAATGTTGAAGTAGACTCATTTGAAGGCTTGACAGTAGATTACTGTTTTGAAAAGAACGCCCAATACATCATCAGAGGCCTGAGAAACCCTGCTGACTTTGAATTCGAAAAGGCAATTGCCCATACCAACAGAACTTTAGCTCACAAAAAACTAGAAACCGTATTCTTATTAACCTCATCCGGAAAATCATTCATCAGCAGCAGCATCGTAAGAGAAATCATTACCCACGGCGGCGAATACGAACTGATGGTTCCGGACTCTGTAAGGGTTGAAAGATAAACAAGATTATAATTGATAAGCGATAAATGATAATTGATACAATGGCCAAGAATTTGCTTAAGCAGAAAATCACTCATCAATTATCATTTATCAACGATCATTTATAATATATATGCACGAACAGTTCAATTTTGCCATAGAAGTATTGGGAACCATTGCGTTTTCCATGTCAGGAAGTTTTGCAGCGATGCAGAAACGGCTTGATCCTTTTGGCGTTCTTATTATTGCCTTTGTGACTTCCGTAGGCGGAGGAACTGTAAGAGATCTCTTACTGGATATTCCTGTATTCTGGATGCATGATCTTCTGATGTGTGCCCTGATTATTATTACCAGTGTTGTCTCTATGGTATTCAAATCCCTTGAAAAAAACTTTAAGGTTACTTTATTTATATTCGACAGCTTTGGGCTGGGATTATTTACCATTATTGGGATTCAGAAAGGACTGAATGTCGGCATCCACCCTCTCATCTGTATTGGATTGGGAACCATCACAGGATGCTTCGGAGGAATTATCCGGGATATATTACTGAACAGGATTCCGTTGATTTTCAGAAAGGAAATCTACGCAACAGCATGTATTGTAGGCGGAGCTGTATTTTTACTGATGACAAAGTATACTCCCCTTTCCTACACTTTCGTACAGATCTTTACGATTTTACTGATTGTAGCCATCAGAACACTTGCAGTGAAATACCAGTGGCAGATGCCTAAATTTTATGGCTATGACCAGACTTCGGAAATGTAATTACAATTATATAAGCATAAAAAAAGCACCTGACTCAGGTGCTTTTTATTTTATCTGTAGTTATTCTTAGAAGAATTTCCCTCTATTTCTCATATTAGGATTGTGCATATGCTTCTGCATGGTTGGCATTTTCAGCTGTTCCTTCATCATTTTGATCTGATCTGTCATCATTCCTGCACTGTCTAATCTTTTAGCTTCCTCCAATAGTTTCTGTCCTTCATTCTTTCTTCCTTTAGAAATAGCTGCAGCCGCAAGATTTAAAGTTGCCATTGCTCTGTCATGCTTCATATTCAAACCATATTCCAAAGCCTTTTTCATTAAAGGTTCTACTTTTGTAGGGTGATCCTGAGCCTGTGTTAATCCTAATAAATAGTGGAAATATCCGTATTGGGTTTTATGAAGTTGTCCTTTATAGTCGGTAATTTTTGTTAACCATTCTGCAGCTTTCTCCATATTCTGTTTTCTCAATTGCCAGAACGCCAAAAGGATATACTCATTTTTAAAGTAAAGTATGATTGGAAAAGCGGCAAGAAGAAAAACAACAATTCCCCATCCAAGATTTCTTGTGAAAATCATCATATAAAGTCCCAGAAGGATAAGAAGTGCTGCTACTGCAATTTTAATGTTCTTATTCATTATTAAATTTTAGAAGTGCAAAGATAATAAATTTAAAGGTTAAAGTTCAAAAAGTCAATGGTGAATGGTTAATTCGCTACCTATGTCAATTTTTATGTCAGGCAGCTATTCATAATTCACTTTGCGTAGCAAAAACTGACTATTGGCTTCTAAGCTTCTTTTTTAATTCTTTCAAATGTCTGGAAACAGAAATCATAGCCATTCTTTTCGTCCTTTTCATGGCAGATTTCATTTGTTTTTTTCCAGATCTTCTCATCAATTTTCGGGAAGAATGTATCTGCTTCCAGGTCAGCTTTTACCAGCGTAACCTCAAGTTTATCAACAATATCCATTGTCTGTTCATAGATATTCCCGCCTCCGATAACGAAGACTTCTTCATCAATTTTTTTAGCGAACTTGATGGCTTCTTTAAGGCTTCCCACGATAAGGATTCCTTCCTCAAACCAGTCCTTCTTTCTTGAAACAACAATATTAGTTCGGTTAGGAAGTGGTTTTCCAATACTTTCGTATGTTTTTCTTCCCATAATGATCGGATGCCCGGAAGTAAGGTCCTTAAAATGTTTTAAATCTTTCGGAAGATGCCAAAGCAACTGGTTTTCAAAACCAATCTCGTTCTTCTCTCCCATTGCCACCACTATTGTTGTCATTCAAATATAATTTTCTACAAAATTAGCACATAATTTGTATATTTGATTAGCACAAAAAATTAAAAAAAATAAACTATGAAAAATAAAGGATGTCTGGGCGCCGGAACCATTGGTATTGCCCTCCTTATTATTGTTGCAGTCCTATTCTTTTGGGGAAAAAGCGGATATAACAGCTTTGTGAACAAAGAACAGACTGTTAATGCAAAATGGTCTAATGTAGAGACCGTGTATCAGAAAAGAGCGAATCTTATTCCTAACCTGGAAAGAACAGTAAAATCGTATTCAAAATTTGAGCAGGAAACGTTAACACAAGTTGTGGAAGCACGTTCCAAAGCTACTTCTATCAACATTGATCCTACCAACATGACGGAAGCAGATCTTGCTAAATTCCAGGCTGCACAGGGAGAATTATCTGGTGCATTAAGCCGATTAATGGCTGTGGTAGAATCTTATCCTAACTTAAAAGCAGACCAGCAGTATATCAACTTCCAGAGAGAGTATACGGCTATTGAGAACAGTATCAGAACAGAAACTGTTTACTATAACGATGCTGCAAAGGATTATAACACCTCTATCAAGACTTTCCCGAATAATATTCTGGCGAATTTCACCAACTTTAAAGAAAAACCTTATTTCAAGGCTGATGCAGGAGCTCAAAAAGCCCCTGAAGTATTCAAATAAAAATGGGTAATTTCCTTACAAATCAACAGATCGCTTCCCTTGTGGAAGCGATTCAGTCAGCAGAAGACCATTCTACAGGCGAGATTAGGGTACATATTGACTCTAATACGGAAAACCGTGATGCTAAAACAGCATTTGAAGTTTTCAAAGAACTGTGTATGGATAAAACTACTGATAGGAACGCTGTGCTTTTTCATGTTAATTTTGAACAAAAATACCTCACCATTATTGGTGATGTAGGTATTCATGAAAAAGTTCATCAATCCTATTGGGATCATCTGCATGACTATATTACCTCCGAATTTGCCAAAGGAAATTATTATCAGGCATTGAAAAGTGCTATCCTGGAAACAGGCCTCGAACTTAAAAAACATTTTCCTGTAGAAGGAGAAAATCCAAACCAACTTCCAAATGAAATTACGTTCTCTTAAAATAGTATTTTCATTTTTACTGATCTGCTTTTACACTTTTGTATCAGCACAATATACCATTCCCCAAAAACCTGCAGTTTTATATCCTGTTTTTGATGAAGCCGGGCTTCTTTCCCAGCAGGAAAAAGATGAGCTTAATAATAAACTCATCAAATTTGCAGATTCCACTTCCACAGAAATTGAAGTGGTGATCATTAAGTCTACCAAAGGCGAAGATGTCAACTTCCTGGCCACTATGTTTGGTGAACAATGGAAAATCGGAAAAAAAGGAGTGGATAACGGAGTTGTTTTCCTGATTGCTACTGAAGACAGAACCATGTCTATCCAGCAAGGGCGTGCCGTGGAACAATATCTTACTGCATCCGTTGCCGGCCAGATTCTGGATTATATCGTTACGCCTAACTTCAAAAAGGGACTTTGGTATGAAGGGATCAACCGTGGTACCTCAGCCATTATGGAAGCTGTTGAGGGTAAATTCAAACCAGTCCCTACTACGGCACCTTCCGGTGATGGCAGCGCGCTTAAGGTTCTTATCATTGCCTTTGTTATTTTTATCATCATCGCTATTCTCTTCGGAAACCGAGGAGGCGGTGGCGGTGGTCGTGGTAATTATGACGACGATGATGATGTCATTATTAGCCGAAGAGGACGCAGAAATTACCCCGGAGGCTTTTTCCCATTCCCAGGCAGTTTTGGTGGCGGCGGCTTCGGTGGCGGAAGTTCCGGAGGTGGCGGCGGTGGCTTTGGAGGCTTCGGCGGTGGCGGAAGTTTCGGAGGCGGTGGTGCTTCCGGAGGATGGTAATCTTACAAAAATTATAGTTATTTATAAAGAGATCAGGTCTTAAGGACCTGATTTTTTATTTAAAAACTTAAAATAACCACATTTCTTTGATTTTAATTAACATTAAATCCATATTCACATATTAAAAAATTAATAAATCAACACAAAACCTACCTTTTATTCAATATTTTTTCAGTATATTTACTGAAAACAGGATTATGAAGAAGACGCTGGTAGTATTTGCACACCCTTATCTGGAGCACTCCAACTCGAATGTAGAGCTCATCAATTTCTACGTTCGTCACCAGCATTATACCTTAAGAGATCTTTACGAAGAATATCCTGACTTCCATATTGCCGCCTTCAGGGAAAGAAAACGTTTAGCCAATTATGACCGCTTCATATTTCAGTTCCCACTGATCTGGTTCGGAATGCCGCCTCTCTTACGATTATGGATTGATGAAGTTTTCGACCGTGATTGGCTTCAGCCCGGCAAACACAACCCTCTGGAAAACAAAGAAGTTTATATTTTGGTTACTACCGGTGGAAAAGAAAGATCTTTCAGTAAAACCGGAACGTATCAATACACCGTGGATGAACTGATTAGCGGATTGATTGTTTCATTAAAAGTTTTCAAGGCAGACATCAAGCATATCAAGATCGTTTACGAAGCCAACAAATTATCAAAAAAAGAAATTATTCTGCATAAAAAAGAATTTACAGAACTGCTCAATCAATAATATATGGAGTCCAGCTTAGCGATGAACACATTAATTTTTCTGGGTGTAGCCATTATCATGGTTCCACTGGCCAGGAAATTGGGATTGAGTTCAGTAATCGGTTATATTTTAGGAGGAATCATCATTGGCCCTTACGTTCTCAGGCTTACCGGAAATAATGTGAATGACATTATGCACGCCAGTGAGTTTGGGGTTATCATGCTTTTATTTATTGTTGGGCTGGAACTGGAACCGCGGAAGTTCTGGGAAATGCGAAAAAAAATTATGGGACTGGGGCTTACACAGATGCTTCTCACCATTTCATTATTATTCCTTGTATTCATCAGTGTTGGCTGGAGAATAGATAAGGCTATTGCCGTTGCCATGTGCTTTGCTTTATCCTCTACTGCTATTGTACTACAGACGCTGCAGGAAAAGAATAATCTTAAAACAACAGCTGGTGAAGCTTCATTCTCTACCTTATTATTTCAGGATATTTCTGTGATTCCTATTTTGGCTATCCTCCCGATTATTGCCAACTATAAGGCCAAGCATCATGATAATGAAATTCAGATCCTTATCCAAAAGCTTCCGGAATGGCTTCAGGCGGGAACCGTAATTTTTGGAGTGGCATTGCTGATTTTATTGGGCAGATATGTATTTGTTCCTTTTTTACGCTATGTTTCAAAATCCGGAATGGCAGAGCTATTAACTGCTTCTTCTCTATTCCTTGTTATCGGAGTGTCCGAGCTGATGGTAGTTATTGGGCTTTCTCCCGCGTTAGGAGCTTTCCTTGCCGGGGTAATGCTTGCTAACAGTGAATTCCGACATGAACTTGAAGCGCAGATCAATCCTTTTAAAGGTCTATTGCTTGCTGTATTCTTCGTGAGTGTGGGATCAACAATCAATTTTAATATCATTCAAAAAGATCCATTATTTATTTTCAGTACGGTATTCGCAGTATTGGCCATAAAGTTTTTGGTATTATATATTATTGGAAAATTCTATAAAATAGATACTCCTCAAAGCCTGTTCTATGCTTTTGCACTTTCGCAGGTAGGAGAATTTGCTTTTGTACTGATTAATTATGCATCGGATCTTTATCTTTTGGGACCGGAGCTAAATGCCCAGTTAATGGCCGTTACAGCGATCACCATGTGCATCACGCCTATTCTGCTGATTGTTAATGACAAATTTATTACCCCGAAATTTATCCGGGAAATTCCTGAAGAGGAACACGATTACAATATTCTGGACAGTGATGTGACTCAGAAAAAGATTATTATTGTAGGTTTTGGACATTTTGGAAGTACCGTAGGACGCCTTTTAAAAGCCAATAAAGTATCTGCAACGGTATTGGATAGAGATTCTGATCGTGTAAAACTTTTAAGAAGCTATGGCTTTAAGGTATATTATGGAGACGCCACAAGAATTCCTATTCTGAGAGCAGCAGGAATTGAAGAGGCTGAAATTTTGGTATTATGCCTTGATGATCCGGATGACAATATGTTTATTGCAGAGCTTGTCCGTGAGCATTATCCGGAAGTTAAAATCTTTGTAAGAGCCAAAAATCGTATTGATGCGTATGAATATCTTAACAATGGAATCAATCATATCTATCGTGAAACATTGGGAACCGCTGTTGATATGGCCGTTGATGTACTGCATGAAACCGGAATGAGGAAATATGCTGCAAGACGCCTCGGGCAAAGATTTATGGCAATTGATAAGGCCTCTGTCAGAAAGCTTGCAAAGATGACGGAAGACCAGGATATTGCTTTATTCAGCACAAAAGAAATCCTCCAGCGTGAGGAGGAATTATTAGCTTACGATAATCTTAATTTTGATAACAAAAACTGGGAAGACTCCTCACCCACTGAGGAAGAAGATGAAGAAGACTCCCAGGATTGATTTATTGAATGTTTATGCTTCCGCCGCTGCTTTCTTCTTTAGTAACGTTTTTAAGCTCTCCTTTTTTCGCGATATCAACGCTTCCCCCCGAAGAAGCTTCTGCCTTAACGGAAGAAACTGCACTGATATGGATGCTTGCACCACTGGAGGCATCAGCTTCTACATTATCTGCAATAACCTCTTTAGCTGAAATGCTACTGCCTGAAGAAGAACTGACATCTGCATTTTTAGCTTTTCCGGAAATATCAATACTGGATCCTGATGAAGATTCTATATCAAGATTGACAGCCCAGATTTTTCCGCTGAAATTGCTACTGCTGTCTGCATTAATATTTAAATCATTAGCCTCCAGATTTCCGGAAATACTTCCCGCACTGGATACTTCAACGCTCGTTTTTTCCTGAGTAAATTTATCTTTCACATTAATGCTTGCCGCAGATTCTGCCACTAGTTTTGTAAAATCTTTAGTATAAATTTTTGCAGTTACTTTACTGATATTCATTACTCTGATTCCAGGTTTATAGTGAATATGAAGCTTTCCGCCGCTGTTATCTACAAGAACCTCATCAATAATACTTTGAGGTGCTGAAATGATTACTTTTTCTGTATCAGATTTTATAATTTCTGCTTCTATTGCCTGAGAGACCTGAATTTCATCAAAATCTCCATTGAATTCTCTCTGCTGAATGGGTCCTGATTCTTTATTGATTACTTTTTCAACCCAGCCACTTTTTTCTCTGTCTTTTTTCTCATGTCTTTCATTACATGAGGCTAAAACCACTAAGGCTGAAAAAATAAAAAGAGTTCTTTTTTTCATGTTTATTTTTTTATAGATTATTGTTTAGATATATAATTTAATAACAACTAAAATATGAAAAATATTACATTGTTTCCATCAAACATAATTTCATAATATAAAATTCGACCAATAAAAACATTGATAATCAACATACTATACCACAAAAATCTTTATGATGGTATAGTGCTTGTTCTATTATTCATCACACCACAAAAATAGTATTATGCTTACATCAAAAAC
>NZ_MAYF01000010.1 GCF_001684955.1 Chryseobacterium contaminans
ATAACGGATATAAAGTATATTGGAATGACGGGGCACAGATTGTTCCGCCAAATGATGAAGCCATCATCAAAGAAGTATATTCCGTAAAATTCGAAGAAATTAAATTCAACGGAAATGATGATCTGATTGAATGGATCGGAGAAGAGCAGGATGATGTGTACATTGATGCATGTATTGAAAATTCTACTTACCAGAATGAAGGAAAAGAAAACTTAAATATTGTTTTCACTTCTATTCACGGGACTACTTATACTACAATTCCTAAAGCATTAGCAAAAGCAGGGTTCAAAAAAGTAGACTTGGTTAAAGAGCAGATGATCCCAAGCGGAAATTTCCCTACCGTAGAATCTCCAAATCCAGAAGAGCCGGCAGCATTGGAAATGGCGATGGATCTTGCAAAAATTACCAATGCAGACATCGTTATCGGAACAGATCCGGATGGTGACAGATTAGGAATTGCCGTAAGAAACCTTGATGGTGAGATGCAGTTACTGAACGGTAACCAAACCAATACAATTCTTACTTACTATATTCTGAACGAATGGAGAAAACAAGGTAGAATTACCGGAAAAGAATTCATTGGTTCTACCATTGTTACTTCTGATATTTTCTATGATATTGCACAGAAATTCGGTGTGGAATGCAAAGTAGGTCTTACAGGATTCAAGTGGATCGGAAAAATGATCCGTGAAGCAGAAGGAACTCAGAAATTTGTGTGTGGCGGAGAAGAAAGTTTCGGGTTCATGACCGGAGATTTCGTTCGTGATAAAGATTCTTGTGGAAGTATCCTTTTAGCTTGTGAAATTGCTGCCTGGTGTAAAGCCAATGGTAAAACAATGTACCAGTACATGATCGAGATCTATGAAGACCTTGGAATGTATTACGAAGGATTGGTAAATATCGTAAGAAAAGGAAAAGAAGGTGCTGAAGAAATTCAGAATATGATGAAAAACTTCCGTGAAAACCCTCCAAAAGAATTGGCAGGTTCACCAGTGGAAGAAGTAAAAGACTTTAAAGAGCAGACAAGCCTTACCATTTCATCAGGAGAGAAAAAAGTAATGAACGAAATTCCACAATCTAACGTATTGATCTACTATACTCAGGATGGAACTAAAGTTTGTGTAAGACCTTCAGGAACAGAACCTAAAATTAAATTCTATGTTTCAGTAAAAGATGCTATCTCTTCTGAAGCCGATTTTAAAGATAAACTGAAATCATTGGAAGCTAAAATACAGGCCGTTAAAACAGATTTAAAGCTGGATTAATTATCTGATAAAGCACTTGTGATAAAAAACTATAACAGTTTGCCTACTGTCTGTAGCTGTAGTTTCCTGTAACAAGGAGACTGCAGTTCCGGATGCAAAATCGGCAAACGGTTCAATAACCATAAACATATCCAAGCGCTGATATCATAAAAAAACTAAAGAACTGATAGCCGCTTATGATGTCCATATACCGGTGGATCAAATAGAAAACAAAATCAACCTGAGAAGATAATATTAGTAAATTTTAAATAAAAATAAAGTGAAAGTTTCAAAATTAGCAGCGAACCTGATCGGTTCTGAAATTGTAAAAATTGGTAACGAAGTAAATGATCTAAAAGCAAAAGGTGCAGAAATTGCCAATCTTACTATTGGTGACCTGAATTCTAATATCTATCCTATTCCGGCATTGCTGAAGGAAGAGATTCAGAAAGCCTATCAGAATAACCTGACCAACTATCCACCTGCCAACGGACTTTTATCTTTAAGAAAAGAAGTTTCCAAAGACTTGAAAAACAGATGGAACCTGGATTATTCTCCAAACGATATTTTGATCACAGCAGGATCAAGACCATTAATCTATGCTGTATATAAAACCATCGTAGACGAAGGAGATAAAGTAGTATATCCTACACCATCATGGAATAACAACCACTACGCTTACCTTACTTCCGCTAATGCCGTAGAAGTAAAAACAAGGCCTGAAACCAACTTCCTTCCAACTGCAGACGATTTAAAGCCACATTTGGATGGTGCGGTTTTATTAGCACTTTGCTCACCATTGAACCCAACAGGAACCATGTTCACCAAAGAGCAGCTATCTGAAATCTGTGAACTGGTGATCGCTGAAAACAAAAAGAGAGGAGCAGACGAAAAACCATTGTACTTAATGTATGACCAAATCTATTCTAATCTTACTTTCGGCGCACAGCACGTAGATCCGGTTTCTCTTTTCCCTGAAATGAAAGAATATACCGTGTACATTGATGGTATTTCAAAATGTCTTGCTGCAACAGGTGTACGTGTAGGATGGGGATTCGGACCTGCTCATATCATTGATAAAATGAAAGCACTCCTTACACACGTAGGAGCATGGGCTCCAAAACCAGAGCAGGAAGCCACCGCTAAATTCTTTGAAAACCCTGAAAATGTAAATGTATTTGTAGAAGATTTCAAAGCTAAATTAGAAGAAAGCTTAAAAGTTCTTCACGGCGGCGTTCAGGATCTGAAAGGAAAAGGCTTAGCGGTAGACAGTATTGAACCTATGGGAGCGCTTTACCTTACCATCAAATTAAACTATATCGGAAAAACAAAACCTGACGGAGCTGTTATTGAAAACTCTTCAGACCTTGTATTCTACTTAATCAATGAAGCAGGAGTGGCTTTAGTACCATTCTCAGCATTCGGGGAGGATAAATCTGAACCTTGGTTCCGTGCTTCCGTAGGAGGGTTGGCTGTAGATGAGATCAAAGTAATGCTGCCAAAACTGGAAACTGCTTTGAATAATCTGAAATAATTAAGCTTACTTTAATTAATTAAATGTACCAGTGTACCAGTTTACCAATTTTCATATTGGTGAATATTGTTACACTGGTACATTGTTATACTGGTAGATTATAAAAATGTCACGCTGAGCGGAGTCGAAGCGTTTTCAATACCTATACACTATGAAACTCCCCAGAAAATACTTCCTTGAAACAAAAGTTCTGAGTTATTCTACCTTGATGATTATCATTTTGGTCATTGTCTGTGTCTGGCTTTCCGGGATAGGAGATCATCGGTCATTATTTCAAAACTCTCTCTTATCAACTTCTATTTTAGCAGGAGCATTTTTCCTGTTTATCAGCTCAGGACTGTATTATGGTTTTAAATTAAAAGATAATGTTGGAAGCATTTTAAATAAAGAAAGTATAAAAAAATATTCTGATAAAGCACCAGAGATTGGCAGTTTTGATTTTGATCCACCAGCTGTAGGGGATGGTATAGGTGGGGCAGTACTTTCAGTTATTGTATGGCTGATATTTTCTATTTTACTAGTATTTCTTTCTTACTTTCTTGGCCTTTTCTTTTGGTCTGCCATTTTATTTTTGGCGGCCATGTTATACTGGATCTTCTTTAGAGCATTACGTCATGTCTTTAAAAATTCCTGGAGATGTAAAGGAGATATCGTAAAAAGCTTTGGATTAGGCTTTCTATATTCATTACTCTACATTTCCTGGATCTATGGAATAATTTTTCTAATCAATTATATAAACTAGGTTGCTTACTCATTTTATAAAAAAATTAAATAAATATTAAAAATTAAACAAACACTTTCACTAAAGTTAACAAGGAATTACCTTTGGGACTTTTATAAGCTAAGAATAAACAGGGTTGAAAACAACAACGATGAAAAAATTGAGATTTTTGCTACTGCCAATGTCTATATTGGTATGCTCGCAGGAGGTGGATACATTACAGGTAAAAGAATTGTCACCTGTAGTACAGGACTTACCTAAAGTACAGACTTATACGCTGAAAGATGGTTCTGTGCGAACATATCCAAAGCCTAAACTGCTGGATTTTGTAACCAAACTTCCCCGAAACTTTATTAACACCAATAAAGATTTTGTAGCAAAAGATCATGCCTATTATTTAGGAGGTGCTGTTACTTCCACACTTATCCTTTTACCTTTCGATCAGAAATTAATTGATAACTCAAGAGAGCTTGGAGAAAGATGGGGAATGGATAAGGATAACAACTATACCAAAGTAGGAGGTGTTTTCAAAATTCCTAAAGATATCGGATCTACATTGTACCTGATTGGAAATGGTTCTACATTGGTATTATTGGGGATTGGTTTCGGAACGTATGGTTTAATTAAAAATGATTACAGAGCACAGGCTACAGCCAGTGGATTAATGGAAAGTTTAATTCTTTCCGGAGTTTTCACCCAAACCATCAAAAGGATTACCGGAAGAGAAAGCCCGTTTATAGCAGAAGAAAATGGTAATAAAGGTGGTGCATGGAATCCGTTTCCAAGCTTTTCAGCATTCAGTAAGTATACATCAAACTATGATGCCATGCCATCAGGACATTTAACAACGTTTATGGCAGGAATCACCGTTATTGCAGACAACTATCCTGATGCGAGATGGATAAAGCCTGTAGGATACACATTAGCCGGGGCTTTATGTTTTCAGATGATGCAAAGTAAAGTGCACTGGGCTTCAGATTATCCGTTAGCTCTATTAATGGGATATTTCATTGGAAAAACCATCTCAAAAAGCAGATATACTTCCTCAGAAGGGACCATAGGAAAAACAAAATATAAATTTGACCTTATGGCATCCCGCCAATGGGAATACAATATGGTAGGGGTAAAATTATCATTTTAGTATGACGATAAAGAATCTCTTCCATTCCTTAAGATTCGGCATTTTAATTAATCGACTCATTTAAAAATCTATACCCGATTCTCACATTTTCATCGAAAATGTGGGAATTTTGTTTTTCAAACAGATACAAATCTTAAGAAGTAAGAGCGAAATTGGGTATAATACCACATTTTATAGAACAAACTAAAATAGTTTTCACTATTTTTGATCTGGATAAGCCATATCATTTACCTTTTTGGAAATGATGGCTTGAAAAAGACTTAATTAATATTGTACTGAATGAAAATAATCGCTGTAATCCCTGCACGCTATGAAGCAAGCCGTTTTCCGGGAAAACTGATGCAGATATTGGGAGAAAAAACCGTTATTACCACTACCTACCAGAATGTAGTAGAAACCGGACTGTTTGATGAAGTATTTGTAGCAACAGACTCTGAAATCATCCTGGATGAAATCACTAAAAATGGAGGAAAAGCTGTTATGACAGGACAACACGAAACAGGAAGCGATCGTATTGCCGAAGCAGTACAAAACATTGACTGTGATATCGTTATTAATGTTCAGGGGGATGAGCCATTTCTTAAGCTTGAACCTTTGAAACAATTAATTGAGGTTTTTAAGCAGGACGATCAGCAGGAAATTTCCCTGGCTTCTCTAAAAATACAACTCTCAGAGAAAGAAGAAATAGAAAATCCGAATAACGTAAAAGTAATTACGGATAACAACGGTTTTGCCCTATATTTTAGCCGTTCTGTAATTCCTTTTCACAGAGAAATTTCTTATAATGTGAGCTACTTTAAACATATCGGAGTGTATGCCTTCAGAAAAGAAGCGTTATTACAGTTTTCAAAACTGGAGATGAAACCTTTGGAAATATCCGAAAAGATCGAATGCATCCGCTATCTTGAATATGGAATGAAAATCAAAATGATAGAAACCAATTTTGTTGGAGTAGGAATTGATACACCGGAAGATCTGGAAAAAGCAAGAAAATTAATCTGATTGGAAAATAATATAAGCTGTGAATAAGGTAATTCAACTTTACTTTTCCGGCCTTTTTGCTTTTTACCCCAATTCCTCTTATATTTGAAATGATAAATAAGTTGTAAAAGAAGATCCGGAGCGGATTTTTAAATATAAAATGAAATCAGCTTCCCTAAAATAATAACAGAACTTAGGCTGGATTTTTAACCCTTCTTTCAATAACTATTTTAATAAAATTAAATGAAAAAAATAATATACTTAGTCCTTTTTACTGTTACAAGTTCATTGTATTATGGCCAAACTGCAAAGGAAATTATAGATAAAAATATTGAACTGTCAGGAGGTCTAACGAATTGGAAGCTTTTAAACTCCGTATTGCTGCAGGGAAAAGTGGTACTGGGGATCAAAGATGAATATCCTATAAAAATTTACCAGCAGCGCCCCAATCTTACCAAAACAATTATTGTGGTAGGAGGAAAAGAAACTGCAATTGAAGGTTTCGATGGAAACAAAGGATATGCAATGAACTATGCAGCCAATAAACTTCAGGTATACCCGGAATATGTACCGGAAAGTTTTGATAATGATTTTATTGACTGGGAAAGTAAAGGATTTGATGCCAAATATCTGGGAAAAGAAAAAGTAGGAGAGATCTATTGCCATAAAGTGGAACTAACCAAGAATGTGAATAAGAATATGTATTATTTTGATACAAAAACTTATATGCTTTTGAAAGAAATTAAAAAAGATGAAACCTTGGTATATTCCGATTATAAAAAAGTAGGAAACCTTACCATGCCTTTCAGAATAGAATCTTCAAGCCCTAAAAAGGATGGCGATTATGTGATGCTCCTTAACAGAGTAGACGTTAACAAGGTTTTTCCGGCGAATATTTTTAAGTTTTAATTCATCTGCAGTTCAGGCTGCTTAAAATCTATAAGAAATGAAAAATATTTTTTTAATGCTGCTTTCTTTTATTGCGTTTCTGCAAAGCTGCACCAATCAGAAAAGTGAAATTTCTCAAGCTAAAACCAAAGAACTTATGGGAAAAACAATATATGACTTTAAAGTAGAAAGCCTTGACGGAAAAGAAATCAACTTTGCAGATTTCAAAGGAAAAAAGATACTGATCGTTAATACCGCCTCTGAATGTGGATTTACCCCTCAGTATGCAGATCTGGAAAAAGTATATGAGGAATATAAAGACAAATTGGTAGTAGTAGGTTTCCCTGCCAACAACTTTGGAGGTCAGGAACCGGGAACCAATGCTGAAATAGGAACATTTTGCCAGAAAAATTACGGAGTAACATTCCCAATGGCAGCAAAAGTTTCAGTAAAAGGCGATGATACTGCACCTATCTTTAAATACTTAACGGAACAGGAATTAAACGGAGTAAAAAATACCACTATCCTTTGGAACTTTACCAAATTCCTGATTGATGAGAACGGGAAGCTGATCGATAGCTTTGTAAGTACTACAAAACCTACAAGCGAATCAATTACAAAATATTTGAAATAAGAAATAAAAAAGTATATTTTTACAAAGTGGATGGATGCATCCACTTTTTTTATTGCAAATTAAATTGGAACTCATGAAAAAAATATTTTTTGCCGTTTGTATTCTGGCAGCTTTCTTATCAGGATTTGCCTTTAAAGCAGTTACAGAAAAAGAGCATGATGATCTGAAAAGAGTAACAGGGATTGGCGGAATCTTTTTCAAATCTAAAGATCCTAAAAAAATGAGGGAATGGTATAAAGAACATTTAGGGTTTGAAGTCAATGAGTACGGATCTGTTTTTGAATGGTACCAAGGTGCAGATAATACTAAGAAAGGTTTCAGTCAATGGAGTCCTTTCAATGAGAAAACAAAATATTTTCAGCCATCCGAAAAAGATTTCATGATTAATTATCGTGTACAGGATCTTGAAAAATTAGTTGCAGAATTAAAGAAAGAAAACGTAACTATTGTAGACAAAATTGAAACTTACGAATATGGAAAATTCGTTCATATAATGGATATTGAGGGCAATAAAATTGAGCTTTGGGAGCCTAACGATATTGAATATGAAAAATTAGGACAAAGCATGGGGAGCAAAACCACAAAATAAATGACTCTTTAATCCCATGCATCTGTGCAAATCTGCGAAAATCTGTGGTTAAATAATATTTCTACAGATTGCACGGATTTACACAGATTTTTAGTATAATTTTCTATCATTTATCAATCACTTTGTCTGCAAAACAGAAAATATTCCCAAGCTTGATACTGGAGTAGCCATTGCTTTTAATTTTTGAGGAATTAATCATTGCTTTGGCTAAAATATCTGTTGGTAAAGGTGTTTGACTTTCCAATAAACCAAGCTTATTCGCAAATTTTATAATTCTGCTGCCCAGGACTTCACCTGTTCTTTCAGAGTTTTTTCTTTCCAGCATTCCGGGTTTGAAAATGGTAATTTTATTGAAATGTAATTGTTTTACAGCTTCTTCCAGTTCACCTTTCATTTTAGAATAAAAAATCCTTGATTTCGGATCGGCACCATAAGCGGAAACCAGAATATAATCTTCCACCTCATTCTCCCTGGCGGCTTTTGCAAATTCATATTGATAATTAAAGTCTACTTTTTTCTGTGCCTCCTTGCTTCCGGCATCCTTCAAAGTAGTCCCAAGACAGGAAAATGCCACATCTCCCTTCACCATTGCTTTCCATTCTTCAGGCTTTTCAAAATTCACAACATGAACTTTAAGCTTCTCGTTCTCAATATCAACAGGTTTTCTTACAAAAATATCAACTTTCTCAAAAGCATTATCATTAAGTAGTTGATTAACCAAGTCTTTTCCTGTGGCGCCTGTAGCACCGATTACTAAAGCTTTCATAACAATGGGTTTGATGTGATGGTATTTTCTTTCTTAAATTTACTAAATTTGGATAAAAGATAAAAGATAAAAGATAAAAGATAAAAGATCTTGTTATTAAACATCTATAATCCAATCGTCCACTATATTACTAATTGCCTATTACTCATAAAAAGCCATGGATGCCAACGAAATACTAGACTATTGCCTTGCTAAAAAAGCAGTTACAGAAAGTTTTCCTTTTGATAATGAAACCCTTGTATTAAAAGTAGATACTAAAATGTTTCTATTGATGGGGCTTGAAAGGCAGCCATTGTCGATCAATGTAAAGACAGATCCTGAATGGAGTGCGGAGCTTCGGCAGCAATATCCCCAGATTACAGGAGCCTATCATATGAATAAAACACATTGGAATTCTGTTTCAGTAGATGGGTTGAAGAGAGATCTTATTTTTAAATTAATTGATCATTCTTATGATTTAGTTTTTAAATCTTTAACTAAAAAGGTTCAGAATGAAATCAATAATTACTAAATCAGGAAAATATATTCGTTTATAAATCGAAAGTTATACTATGAAGGGTATAAATTTTGTTATCAAATATCTGTGAAATACTAAACAGGCATCAATTAAAATAAGAATATATGAAAAATCACCTTTTATTATTAATGGCTGCTGGTGCATTGACACTCTCAAGCTGTAATAAAGCAGAAAAGAAAGCAACTCCTGAGCCTGCAGTAACTGAGAAAACTGCAGAAAATACTTCCGATAATCTTAAGTTGGAATTTGTAGGAACTGATAAGTTTACCATTACAAATGCTAAACTGAAAGTAAGTTTATATGGTGTAGACTCAAATTTAGCAGATGCTCCGGCTACCTTACTTGAAGAAAAAGAATACGAGCAGAAATCAGTGCCTTTTACTATTGATTTCAATGTACCTAAGGATGCAGTAAGTAAAATTAGCCCTAAACCTGCAGGACCTGTCAAATATTATATTGCCTTGAGCTGGGATTCTGACGGAAACGGAATGGCAGACAGTAAAGGAGATATTGCGATAGATTATGATAAAGCATTTCCTACTGTGACGATGAGTAATGAAACTCAGAAGATCAATTTAAAAATATTAAAATAAAAATAACAAGGCTATTCATCACTGAATAGCCTTTTGTATATCTTAGAAATTAAATTCTTCTGTCAATCGCTTATCTTCATCAAGACGCTCAATAAGCTTTTCCAATCCTTCAAATTTGATTTCATCATGAAGAAAATCCCTGAATTTTACAGTAATCTTTTCGCCATAAATATCATCGTTAAAATTAAGGATATAGACTTCAACCGTTAATTTTTCTCCATTTACTGTAGGATTGGTTCCGATGCTCAACATTCCTTTATATTGCTGGCCTTTTACTTCCACTTCAACAATATAAGCCCCTTTTTTAGGGAGAAGTTTGATAGATTCCGTATCTATATTAGCAGTTGGATATCCAATAGTTCTTCCAATTTTCTTCCCATGAACCACAGTTCCGGAAACAGGGTAGGAGTATCCCAGCATTTCATTGGCCTCTTTAATATTACCTGTTAAAAGAGCAGTACGGACTTTGGTAGAACTGATGTTGTTCTCATGAATATTAATGGCTTCCATTTGTTCCACTTCAAAATCAAGTTCTTCAGACAGCTTTTGAAGAAGTTCAAAATTTCCGCTTTTATTTTTTCCGAAAGAATGATCGTATCCTATAATAAGGTATTTTACATTCAGTTTATCAATCAGGATCTGACGCACAAATTCTTCCCCGGTAAGATTCCTGAATTCCTCATCAAATTCTTTAATAAACAGATTTTCAATGCCACAGGTTTCAATACGTTGTTGTTTTTCCTCTATGGTATTCAGAAGTTTTAAATCTTCGTTAGGATTAAAAACAAATCGGGGATGTGGCCAGAAAGTAAGGATAGCAGTTTCCAGATTGTTTTCTGTTCCTACCTTAATCAGCTCATCAATAATACTTTTATGTCCAAGATGCACCCCGTCAAACATACCTAAAGACAATGCTAGAGGCTTTTGGGAGGAATAATCTTTAAAATTCTTGAAAACTTTCAAAACGGGAAAAATTTGACTGCAAATATAGATATAATGTAACAATCTATCAATATAACAATGAATCAATATTTTTTTCTGGCAAATAGGGCTTGGAGAATGATAAATTGCTGCATGGGTTAATTTCTAAAAAGCATGATAAAAATCTTTTTTTTACCAATTGCGGGTTTAGGAAGAATCACTATATTTGCACCAAGAAAAAATTTAGCAATGGCAAACCAAATTAAAGGTAAAATTTCTCAAATTATTGGTCCGGTAATCGACGTTGTCTTTACAGATGTAGAAGCAGTTCCTGCAATCTATGACGCGTTAGAAATTACAAAAGAAAACGGTGAAAAAGTAGTTTTAGAGGTAGAACAACATATTGGCGAAGATACAGTAAGATGTATTGCAATGGACGCTACTGACGGTCTTAAGAGAGGTCAAGATGTAATCGGATACGGAAATCCTATTACTATGCCAATCGGTGAGGCTGTAAACGGAAGACTATTCAACGTTGTTGGTGATGCTATCGACGGACTTCAAGATATTTCTAAGGATGGTGGTCTTCCAATTCACAGACCAGCTCCAAAATTTGATCAATTATCAACTTCAGCAGAAGTTTTATTTACAGGTATTAAAGTAATCGACCTAGTTGAGCCTTACGCAAAAGGAGGTAAAATTGGATTGTTCGGTGGTGCCGGTGTAGGTAAAACAGTATTGATTCAGGAGTTGATTAACAATATTGCAAAAGGACACGGAGGTCTTTCTGTATTCGCCGGAGTAGGTGAAAGAACGAGAGAAGGAAATGACCTTTTGAGAGAGATGTTAGAATCTGGAATTATCAAATATGGTGATGATTTCATGCACTCTATGGAAAATGGAGGTTGGGATCTTTCTAAAGTAGACTTAGAAGCTATGAAAGATTCTAAAGCAGCATTCGTATTCGGACAGATGAACGAGCCGCCAGGTGCGAGAGCTAGAGTAGCCCTTTCTGGTCTTACATTAGCTGAGTACTATAGAGATGGTGGTGAAAGCGGACAAGGTAGAGACGTACTTTTCTTCGTAGACAACATCTTCCGTTTTACACAGGCTGGTTCTGAGGTATCTGCACTTCTTGGTCGTATGCCATCTGCGGTAGGTTACCAACCAACTCTTGCTTCTGAAATGGGTGCGATGCAGGAAAGAATTACTTCAACTAAAAACGGTTCAATTACTTCAGTACAGGCGGTATATGTACCTGCGGATGACTTAACTGACCCGGCTCCTGCAACTACGTTTGCTCACTTGGATGCAACTACGGTACTTGACAGAAAGATTGCTTCATTAGGTATTTACCCAGCGGTAGACCCACTAGCATCTACTTCAAGAATCTTGGCTCCTGAAGTTATCGGTCACGATCACTACAACTGTGCTCAAAGAGTAAAAGAAATTCTTCAAAGATACAAAGCGCTTCAAGATATTATCGCGATCCTTGGTATGGAAGAACTTTCTGAAGAAGATAAAGCAGTTGTTTACCGTGCAAGAAAAGTTCAGAGATTCTTATCTCAGCCTTTCCACGTAGCAGAACAGTTTACAGGTATTCCAGGATCATTAGTAGATATCAAAGATACGATCAAAGGATTCAACATGATTATGGATGGTGAATTAGATCACTTACCAGAAGCTGCTTTCAACTTGAAAGGAACTATCGAGGAAGCTATCGAAGCTGGACAAAAAATGTTAGCTGAAAACGCTTAATAAATTAGACACAAGATATCAGATACCAGACATGAGACTTTAACGTTGTCTGAAATCTGAAATCTGAAATCTTCAAATCTAAATTAAAATGAATATAAAAATTTTAACACCAGAATACGTAGTTTTTGAAGGAGAAGTAAACTCAGTATTACTGCCTGGAAAAAATGGTGAATTTCACATCATGAAAAACCACGCAGGAATTGTTTCTTCTTTAGTTGGTGGGAAAGTAAAGCTTTTTACTAATTCTGTAAATGAAGCTTTTGCTAAAAACCTAACCAAAGAAAATGATAAAGACTCTGTTTTTTCATATTCTATCAAGAGCGGTGTTGTGGAATTTAATCATAACAAAGGAATTATCCTTTGCGAATAATTAAATGAAAAGCTAAATATATTTTCAAAAAAGTGTAACTTTGGTTACACTTTTTTTATTGTATGTCAAGTCATGTAAAAATCTGATTCTATGAAGAAAAGTATAATCATATTCTTTACAATTCTGGGTACTTTCCTCAATGCCCAGAATATCAAAACCAAAAGAGGAATAATCAATTTAGACGGCATCCCGGTAGCCAAAATTTCAAACAAAGGCAGTGAATACACTTTCATGGATTTGAAAGAAACCCCGTTGTATACTATAAAATTTATCGATAAAAGTATTGTAGATTCAGTTAGAGACAGTTATATACAAATCAATAGGGTATACAACAGAGATAAAACCATTGAGGTAGATTATTCATCTCCTTCAGCATTTTCCGGAGAAGAAAAATCTGCGGTTTATACTTCTGTGAAAGATTTTAAAATCATTGATAATAAAGGGATCAATGTGAAGACTCTGGATGAACTGTTTTCAAATGTTCCGAAAAGAAAGCTTGACAGCAAAACAAAGGATGCCTATACTATTAGAAAAAAGATCGATAAAATGAATCTTGAAGTTAATAAAGTAGGTGAAATTCTCAGCAACGGAGTTCCTGTAGGCTATTTTACCAATTTACCGGTAAGCTTTGGTTCTGATGATAAAATTATGGAAAAAAGCTTTATTGATATCGAGATCTATGATGCAAAAAGTAAATATATCGGGAAATATATTACCACAACCAAACAGTTGAAAACGGCTGGTGGAAAGTCTTTCACTCTTTTCAAAGAAATGTCCGGAAGAGCTTCTATTTTAAAGTACCCAACCTATAAAGCGCTTGCAGAGCGTATGGCTATCATGGATCCCAATTTTATTAAAGTTCAGGAAAAAGTAACGGTAGGACCTGTTACGAAAGGTACTCCTAATTGAATGTAGCTTAAAATAATCAAAACCTTGGAAGACTTTCTGAGGTTTTTTCATTCACTACGATTTTAAATACATTATTTTTATTCGTGTATTTATGGTGTATTTTTTCCACGAATCCACGACTTTTTCTTTTTTTGCATTGTACAAATATAGCATAATCATCTGCGAAAATCTGTGAAATCCGCGGGAGTTTTTGATGATTTTCTCATTCTGAAGAAATCTAAAGATTGTATATTAAAATAGGAGGCTGGATTCCTACAGAATGACAAAGATGATGAATATTTTATTTTTATAGTTAAAAATTTAGCATAGCAAACCATTCAATTAAAAGTGGCTTTAACCCGTTTGTTAATAAAAATTTCAGTTGCATTGATTTCAGCCAAAACCTATT
>NZ_MAYF01000011.1 GCF_001684955.1 Chryseobacterium contaminans
CAACGGAAAAATCCACAAAGGAGAAAATGTAAGAGTATTCCCGATCAGCAACTGGACAGAGCTTGACATCTGGAATTATATCCGAAGAGAAAAAATTGAACTTCCTTCCATTTACTTCTCGCATGACCGGGAAGTGGTAGATCTCAACGGACAATGGATTGCCAATTCAGACCATGCCACTTTGGAAACCGATGATGTAATTACCATAAAAAAGATAAGATACAGAACGGTAGGAGATATGACCTGTACTGCCGCCGTAGAATCTAAAGCAACCACCATTGACGCTGTGATCGAAGAAATTGTAGCCACCAGAATCTCAGAACGCGGAGAAACCAGAATTGATGACCGTGTGACAGAAGCGGCTATGGAAGACCGTAAAAAAGGAGGCTATTTTTAGATAAGTAATCAGTAATGAGTAATAAGTAATTGAGTTGACAGCTTTTTTTACTTATACCATTCATCATTACTCATTGCCCATTATTACTCATAAACAAAAACAGATGGATATATTAAGATTTATAACAGCAGGAAGCGTAGATGACGGTAAAAGTACCCTGATCGGAAGACTGCTATACGATAGTAAAAGTATTTTACAGGACCAGTTAGAAGTACTGGAAAAACATTCTAAGAACAAAAATGATGACGGGGTAGACCTTGCTCTTCTTACAGACGGCTTACGTGCTGAAAGAGAGCAGGGGATCACCATTGATGTTGCGTACAGGTATTTTTCAACCTCAAAGAGAAAATTCATTATTGCTGATGCACCCGGTCACGTACAATATACAAGAAATATGATTACAGGTGCTTCGAACTCTGATCTTATGGTGATTTTGATCGATGCCAGACAGGGAGTGATTGAACAAACAAGAAGACATTCCATCATCGCATCATTATTAAAACTGAAGAAAGTAGCGGTAGCCATCAATAAAATGGATATGGTAGATTACTCACAGGAAGTATTTGAAACCATTAAAGCAGATTATGCTAAAATTGCGGAAAGTCTTGGATTAAAAGAGGTAAGCTATTTCCCGATTTCTGCGTTGAAAGGAGACAATATTGTTTCCGGATCATCACAGACAGATTGGTACCAAGGGCCTTCACTTTTAGAATATCTGGAAAATGTAACATTGAATGAAGAACTGAATACCGGAAGCCGTTTCCAGGTTCAATATGTGATCCGCCCTCAAACTGAGGAATTACATGACTACAGAGGATATGCAGGGCAGGTTTTAAGCGGTAAATTTCAGAAAGGAGATAAAATCCAAATTCTTCCGGCAGGCATTACCAGTGAAATTGCTAAAATCGAGATCAACGGAATTGAGAAGGAAGAAGCCTTTGAAGGTCAACCCGTGGTTCTCCATGTAACAGATGATGTAGACATCAGCAGAGGCGATATTTTTGCTACGGAAGAACAGCTTCCTGTTATTGAAAAAGACCTTGAAGTTCTGTTATGCTGGTTAGATCAAAAATCATTGCAGCCGGGTAATAAATACCTGTTACAGCAAAACAGCAGACTGATAAGAGCCGTAGTAAAAGAGATTGATTATAAAATTGATGTGAATACGCTTACCCAGGAAAAAGCAGAAGGCGATATTAAGCTGAATGAAGTGGTAAAAGTAACCTTGCGAACGGCACAACCTTTGGTCTATGATAGTTTTATCAATAACAAAAGAACAGGTTCTGCAATTTTGGTAGATGAAACTTCTAATTCAACGGTTGCAGCCTGCATAATTCAGTAAAGAAAAATGTCAGTTTCAAACCAATTTATCGAAAGAATTCAACAGAGTAAAGAGCATAAAACCCATGGATTCTTTGACAGAGCAAGGGTAAAGATTTTTGTAAAAGAATTGTATAAAGTATTGTTTCTTCCACAGCAAGTCAATACGCCCGATCAGCTGAAACAGGATTTTGCCCAGCTGCAGGATCACCTTTTCAACCTGATTAACACCATAACAAAAGACAAAGATCTTACCGAAGTACAGGTAAATGCTTTTTTTGAGGCCTTGCCGCAGATCTACAGTCATCTTGTTCAGGATGCACAATCCATCCTTGAATTTGATCCGGCTGCAGCCTCTTTAGAAGAAGTATACCTGGCATACCCGGGATATTTTGCAACTTATGTTTACAGAATTTCCCATCAGCTCTGGAATCAGGAAGTGCCGGTTTTACCCCGCGTAATTTCAGAATATGCGCACAGCAAAACAGGAATAGACATTCATCCCGGAGCAGTTATCGGAGAATATTTTTTCATCGATCACGGAACCGGAATTGTCATCGGAGAAACCACCGTCATTGGCGATCATGTCAAAATATACCAGGGAGTAACCCTGGGTGCTTTGAATGTCTCCAAAGAAAAAGCCAACCAGAAAAGGCATCCCAATATTGAGGACCATGTCATTATTTATTCGGGAGCAACTATTTTGGGCGGAAATACAACTATAGGAAGGGATAGTATTATTGGGGGGAATGTGTGGATTACACAGGATGTACCGCCAAATTCCCTGGTCTATAACAAAAGTGAAATAAGAATAAAGGATAATAATCCGTTACCGGAATCATTAACCTTTGTAATATAAAAACAGAAAAAAACAAAAAATTGTATTGATATGAAATTTCAGAATGCATTAGAAACCATTGGAAATACACCAGTCGTAAAGATCAATAACTTATTCAATTCAGACCACGAAATCTGGATTAAACTGGAAAAAAGCAACCCGGGCGGAAGCATCAAGGACAGAATTGCCTTAGCCATGATTGAAGATGCGGAAGCCAAAGGATTATTAAATAAAGACAGCACCATCATTGAACCTACCAGTGGAAACACAGGAATAGGATTGGCATTGGTGGCCGCAGTAAAAGGATATAAGCTAATCCTGGTAATGCCGGAAAGCATGAGTATAGAACGCCGTAAAATCATGGAAGCCTATGGTGCTGAATTTGTGCTTACACCAAGAGAAAAAGGAATGAAAGGGGCTATTGAAAAAGCTAACGAATTAGCTGAAGAAACACCCAATTCATGGATTCCGAGACAGTTTGACAATCCTGCGAACGTAAAAATACATGTAGAAACAACAGCTCAGGAAATTTTAAAAGATTTCCCGGAAGGACTGGATTACGTTATTACAGGAGTAGGAACCGGCGGACATATCACAGGAATTGCTAAAGCATTAAAGGAAAAATATCCTAATCTTAAAGTGATCGCAGTAGAACCGGAATTATCTCCTGTATTAAGCGGCGGAAGCCCTGCACCACATCCATTACAAGGTTTGGGAGCCGGATTCGTACCATCTATCCTTGATATTACTCTTCTGGATGGAGTCATTACGGTAGGAAAGGATGAAGCGTATGAGTATGCCATTAATGCTGCCAAAAAAGAAGGTCTTTTTGTGGGAGTTTCTACAGGAGCCGCTTTAGCCGCTATCGCAAAACATTTACCGCAAATACAGCCTGGAGCTAAAATTCTTACCATCAATTACGACACCGGAGAAAGATATCTTTCTCTTGAGGGACTCTTCTAAAATCCTTTAACTAACACCGACTTCAATGAATCCAACTATAAAATCACCTAAGGTTTACCTTATCGGTGCAGGGCCTGGCAACCCTGATTTGATCACAGTAAAAGCCGTAAAAGCCATCGCCAAAGCAGACGTTGTTCTCGCAGACCGCCTCGTAAGTCCTGAAATTTTAGAAACTTACGTTCATAAAGATACAGAGCTTATCTACGTAGGCAAAGAATGCAGCAAAAATGCGTCTACCCCTCAATCACTTATCAATACCTTAATGGTAGACTATGCTTTACAGAACAAAACAGTTGTAAGACTTAAAGGCGGTGACGTTTCTATTTTCTCTAATATTCTGGACGAACTTCAGGCGTTGAAAGAAAATCATATTCCGTTTGAGATTGTCCCGGGAATTACTGCGGCTCTGGGAGCTGCGGCTTATGCGGGAATGCCTTTAACAGCCAGAGGATATTCAACATCAGTTCGTTTTCTCACTTATTATAAGTCTGAAATTCTTACAGACGAGTATTGGAAAGATCTTGCCAGTACTCAGGATACCCTTGTATTCTATATGTCTAAAGGAAATCTCACCAGTCTTGTAGAGAAATTCATTGATCTGAATGTCTCGGATGAGAAAAAAATCGCTGTGATTGAACAGGCTACCACACCTTATCAAAAAGTGTACACCTCATCTTTTGAGGATTTCAGTAAAACACTTGGTAACAAAGCCTTTGCCTCACCGTCATTGGTGGTGATTGGAAAAGTTGTGAATCTTCATGAAGAATTTTCCTGGCTTGAAAATGCAGAACAGGAAGGTCTTTATTTTAAATCAGTTGAAAACGGAAGCTTAATTCCTAAAACTCAAAATTTCTTCGAATATGCTGTCTGAAACTAAATTAAACATCCTTAAACAAATCTCCAGTGATCTTTCCAGAGAAGAATCCATCTGGGCCAGCGGATACCTTGCAGGGCTGGCGGGAGCATCTCTTACCGCTGCGCAGCCTCCTTTACAGGTAACTTTACCGGAGCAAAATACAGTAAAGAAAATCACCTTAGCGTATGGTACAGAAACCGGAAACAGTAAAAAATTAGCTACATCACTTGCAGGAATCATCAAAAAGAAAGGAATTCAGGTGAAATTAGCAGACCTTTCCCAATACAAGCCTAAAGATCTTTCAAAAGAAGAATTTTTCTTTGTGGTCATCAGTACGCAGGGAGAAGGAGATCCACCAGTGCTGGCCAAAAAATTCTATGATTATATTTATGAAAATGAAATCAATCTCAGTACTTTAAAATTTGGGGTTCTGGCGTTGGGAGACAGCAGCTATCCTTTATTCTGCAAAACAGGAGAGGACGTAGATTCCCGATTTGAATTATTAGGTGCACAACGTATCATTCCGTTAAAAAAATGTGATATTGATTATGAACAGGATGCTCAAAACTGGATAGAACATGTTTTTGAAACAGTAAATAAAACTTCTGCCGGAAGTGTTAAAAATACACCAGCTCAAAAAGCATCAACAGGAAGAAAAAAATACCAGGGCACAGTATCAGCCATCATCAATCTGAATGATATCACCTCTGAAAAAGAAACCTACCACATTGAAATAGAAACAGCAGAAGCTTTAAGCTATCAACCCGGTGCAGCATTGGGAATTATTCCTTTCAATCCAAAATCTGTAGTTGCTGAAATTATTGCTGTAACAGGAATTGATCCTAAAAAACAGATCGAAACCACAAAAATTACAGATACAGTAGAAGAATTACTACACAAACACCTTAATATTAGCTATTTACTGAAAACCGTAGTCGCTCAATATGCTAAGATTACAGGACATTCCATTCCGGAAGTGCGTTTAAGCCTTCTTGATTTGCTAAGAATTTATCCTGTAAAAAATGCAGAGGAGTTTGAAGAAATCATTCAGATATTAACTGCTCAGGCACCACGTTTATATTCCATCTCATCTTCCCCGGAAGCCCATGGCGAAAATGAGATCCATATTACCGTTGCCAGATCGGAATTCTTTATTGACCACCAGAAACACAACGGTCTGTGCAGCGGTTACCTCAGCGAGTTTACAGAAGGTGGAGAAATTGAGTTTTATATTCAGGATGCAGGGCACTTCAGATTACCTGAGCCAGATAAAGATATCATTATGATTGGACCAGGAACCGGGATTGCGCCGTTCAGATCTTTCCTTTGGGAACGTGATGCTGTTGGAGCAGAAGGAAAGAACTGGCTGTTCTTCGGAGACAGAAATTTTGTATCAGACTTTATTTACCAGGCGGAACTTCAGGATTTTCTTAAAACAGGAAGCTTAACTCATCTGGATCTTGCCTTTTCAAGAGATACTGCTGAAAAAGTATATGTTCAGCACAAACTGGAACAAAAAGCTCAGGAAGTCTTTTACTGGCTTGAAAACGGAGCTTCCGTATATGTATGCGGAACCAAAGATCCTATGAGCCGCGATGTAGAAAATACATTACTCAATATTATTCAGCAACATGGAAAACGCAGTCAGGAAGAAGCCGTCAGCTATCTTGAAGAAATGGAGCTTAATGGCCGATATGCTAAAGATGTTTATTAAAAATCCGCACCCTTAAAAGAAACAAGTATGAACCATAAAGATAATCTTTCCCCTGTTGAAAGAATTAAAACCCAGAGCAACGGACTCAGAGGAACCTTAAAGGAAAGCCTTGCCGATGATTTTACCGGAGCCATAAGAGAAGACGACCAAACCTTAATCAAGTTCCATGGAATGTACCAGCAGGACGACAGGGACAGAAGAGAAGAACGTGTTTCCAAAAAGCTGGAATGGCTGTATTCCTATATGATCAGACTAAGGCTTCCCGGCGGATTTTTAACTTCAGATCAATGGATAGGAGTAAATGATATTGCCAATGACCATTCAACCGGAACCATTAAAATAACAACAAGACAGACACTTCAGCTGCATGGCATTTTAAAATCACATTTACGACCAACCATTCAGAGTTTCAACCTGAATCATCTTGATTCTATTGCGGCTTGTGGTGATGTGAACAGAAACGTGACGTGTACTGCAAATCCGTCAGAATCACCATTGCATCAACAAACCTATGAATTGGCGGGTAAAATCAGTGAAATGTGTCTTCCAAAAACCAAATCCTATTATGATATCTGGATTGATGATGAGTTGCTTATTGACCGAAAAACTGAAGAAGATCCTTTATATCAGGACAGATACCTTCCGAGAAAATTAAAGATTGGGATTGCCGTTCCACCCAATAATGATGTGGATGTATTCATTAATGATATTGCTCTGATTGCTATCATAGAAAACGATGAGATTGTAGGATATAATATTGCTGCCGGAGGTGGATTAGGAGCAACTCACGGAAATGAAGCCACCTATGCAAGATTAGCTTCTGTACTTGGATTTGTAGATTCTGAAGAAAAAGCTTTAAAAGCAGTATATGAAATCATTACTGTACAGCGCGATTTCGGAAACAGAAGTGACAGAAAACTTTCAAGATTAAAATATACCATTGATAAGCTGGGCATTGACCAGTACAGAGCCGAAGTAGAAAAAAGAACCGGATTCAATTTTGAACCTGCCAGGGAATTTAAGTTTGAACAGAGAAAAGACCGCTATGGCTGGACTCAAAACCATGAAGGAAAATGGTTTTATACCGTGTTTGTAGAACATGGAAGAGTTCTTGATATTGAAGGCTATCCTTTAAAATCAGGATTATTAAAGATTGCTCAAACCACAGATGTCAATTTCAGGTTTACCTGCAACCAAAACCTGATTATAACTGATATCAATCAAGAAGATAAAGCAACTATAGAAAGCCTTTTACACGAATATGGAATTTCAGATGCTACTGAAAAAACAAGTGCTTTACGTAAAAATTCTGTGGCCTGTGTTGCCTTGAATACCTGTTCACTAGCTTTAGCGGAAGCACAGCGCTATTTACCTTCTTTAGTGACCAAAATAGAACCTATTCTTGAAAAATATGGCCTTTTACAAGAAGATATTACCATCAGAATGACCGGATGCCCTAACGGCTGCGGAAGATCTCCCAATGCTGAAATCGGATTTGTAGGAACAGCTTACGGAAAATACAACCTTCATATTGGAGGAGACCGATTGGGAATGCGACTGAACACAAAATACAGAGAAAACATCGGCGAAGAAGAAATTCTTACTACTCTGGATGAGCTTTTCGGGATCTATGTACAGGAAAAACATACAGAAGAAACCTTTGGTGACTTTTCATACCGTTATTTACAAACCCTAAACTGAAAATATGATCAGCCTTTTTTATGACCAGAAAAAACTAAAAAAACATCAACCATTTCTTCCAGGTGAACGAATGTGTATGTGCTGTTGATTTTAAATACTGACAACATATACAAGCTGTTTGAACTCTATTTAAAACCACAAAAGTCACAAAAGCTTTAAACACTTAAGTTATTTGAAGTGAAAAACTTTGTGCATAGAAGTACACTTTAGCATTATGAAAATCTATGATTTTCAACTTATGTGAACTTTTATACCACAGCATTTTAAACTTTCTTAAGTGAACTAAAGTGTTTTAAATAATAACTTTTGTGCCTTTTGTAGTTAGAAAATACATCAGTTCCAAACAGCTCCATTCTTACTCACCTAAAATAGAAGAACAATGAAAAACAAAAGACAGGGCTATTTCCTGCCTAAAACAGGAGTTATACTATTCACATTTTTATTCTGCAATCTGGCAGAAGCACAACAGCTTATAGAAGTAAGCGGAATCATCAGAAATACAGGAACACAGAAAGGGCTTGATGCCGTAAAGGTACAGGTTGAAAATACACAGGATACCGTATCTACAGATGAATCAGGAAATTTCAAAATAAGAACAAGGGTAACCATTCCTTTCCGTCTGATCATCAATAAAGATGGTTTTTCCAGCCAGACTGTGGAAATACTTTCGCTTTCCAATAAACTTACCATCGGGCTTAATCCGCAGAATACCATTATTGATGATGTGGTTATTTCCGCATCCCGTATTCCGGAAAAAATATTGAAATCTCCGATCGCTATTGAAAAGATTGATATTAAAACGATCAGGGAAAGTCCGGCTGCCTCTTTTTATGAAACCCTTGAAAATGTAAAAGGGTTGCAGCTTTTAACATCAAGTCTTACGCTGAAAATCCCTAATTCCAGAGGATTTAATTCTCCTAATAACTTCAGATTTATGCAGTTGGTAGATGGGGTAGATGTGCAGTCTGCCACATTAGGAGTTCCACTGGGAAATGCTATTGGCCCTACAGAGTTGGATATTCAGTCTATGGAAGTCACTCCCGGAGCCGCTTCCGCATTGTATGGAATGAATGCCATCAATGGATTAGCCAGTCTGCAAACAAAAGATCCGTTTACTTCTGAAGGAATAAGCGTTTATTTCCGTGGCGGCGTGAATCATGTAGATCATTACAATCATAAAATAAGTTCTTTAGGTGAAAGTGCCATCAGATTTGCCAAGGTATTCCATAAAAACTTTGCGGTTAAAGTGAATGCTTCCTATTTTACCGGAACAGACTGGATCTCAAATAACTTAACAGATCAAAACCCTAATTCATTGGTTACAGCCAATCCTAATTTTTCTTTAGCCAACAACCCAGCAGAAGATCTTTGGAACAAATACGGTGATGAAAGAAACAACAGGGTAGCAGTAAAAGTAGATTATAACGGAAAACCTACAACCTTCAATGTTTCCAGAACAGGATATCTGGAAAAAGACCTGGTAAGTCCGGAAGTAAAGAATATAAAATTTGATGCCGGATTATATTATCGTTTCGGAGATCAGTGGAAAGCTTCTTACGTATACCGTTACGGATTGCTTGACGGAACCTTCCAAAGAGGAAATAAGATCCGTTTACAAAATGCTACCGTTCAAAACCATAAAGTAGAACTTACCGGAAAAGAACTTACTTTCAGAGCGTATGTCTCCATAGAAAATACTGGGGATTCTTATAACCTGAAACCTTTGGCTGATAATCTGGATCTGACGAATCTTTCTAACAATAACTGGAAAAGTATCTTCCAAACTGCTCTTCAAAATAACCTTAATGCGGGCACCAATCTGAATGATGCGCTTATTCTTGCCCGTCGTGAAGCGGATAAAAATAGAGCAGTACCAGGAACAGCTGCCTTTGAACAGTTAAAAAACACCATTATCGGAATCAACAATTGGGATTCTGCCAATGCAGGAATTGCCGGAGCTCCTGCAACTGGGGGAGCAAAACTGGAACAGAAATCCAGATTTTATCAGGGCGAACTTACTTATGACTTCAGCAGATTTGTAAAGATTTTTAATCTTTTAGCCGGAATAGATTACCGTTTATACAGCATCACCCCAGATGGAAACAACTTTGTAGACTTCAACAGGCCTGTTACGGAAAGAAATATTCCTTTATCTGATGGTACTTTTGGTAAAGATGTTGTCTATCAGAAATATGGAGCCTTCGCTCAGGCTACCAAGATTTTCTTTGATGAAAAATTAAAAATTAATGCAGCGCTCCGTATCGACAGAAATCCTGAATTTGAAGCTAAACTGAATCCGAGAATCAGCATTGTCTATTCTCCTGTGAAAGAGCACAATTTCAGAGCATCTTTTCAAAATGGCTACCGCTTTCCATCTTTGTTTGAAGCTCTTTCCTTTGTGAATAACGGAAATGTAAGAAGAGTAGGTGGATTAACAAAAGTAAATGACGGATTGGGTTATCTGGAAAATTCCTACACTTTAGCATCAATCGACAAATTTACAGCGGCTGTAAATGCTGATGTTGACAGTGGAAAAAGCCAGAGCCAGGCTGCACAGGATAATAAACAGCTTTTAGCCGTTGCCAACCTTCAAAAATTACAGCCGGAAAAGATCAATTCTTTTGAAATAGGATATAAATCGGTTTTCTTTAATAATAAACTGGCCCTGGACTGGGATTTTTACTACAATATTTATGAAGGATTCCTGGGACAGGTGGAAGTAGCCGTTCCTAAAAACAGCCAGGTAGGAAGCAATACAGCAGTTCTTGCTATGCTGGACCGAAGCAAACAGGACCGATACAGAGTATATACCAACAGCAACAGTACTTACAAAAGCTATGGAACTTCCTTTGGTATCCGTTACAATGTGATTAAAAATTATAACGTTAATGCGAATGTATCTTACAATGATCTGGCCTCTAACAATACTTCAGACCTATTTATTACTGCATTCAATACTCCAAAATGGATGGTGAATATAAGTGTGGGAAACAGGGAAATCATTAAGAATATTGGATTTACGGTTGTGGCAAGATGGCAAAATGGTTTTGACTGGGAGAGTCCTTTAGCTTCCGGAAAAATTCCGGCTTACTATACCATAGATGCCCAGGCTAGCTGGAAGATTCCTGAAATTCATGCCCAGGTAAAAATTGGAGCTACCAATCTCCTGAACAGACGTTATTTCCAATATGCAGCGGGCCCTGAAATCGGAGGTTTATACTATCTCGCTTTCACGTATGACTTAAAACTGTAATCAAGATGAGCAATTCCTTATATCCCGTATTTTTAAAACTTGAAACCTTATCATTACTCATCATCGGAGGCGGAAAAATTGCCCTTGAAAAACTGGAATCCGTATTGGGTAATTCACCTGAAACCTCTATAAGACTGGTAGCCAAGGAAATCAGTTCTGAAGTAAGAGCTTTACAGAGCCAGTATTCAAATATAAAATTATACGAAAGAGCCTATCATAACGATGATTTTAATGATACCGATGTGGCCATTATCGCAGTGAATGATATTGATTTAGCTGCACAAATCCGTGAAAACGCTCATCAGAAGAATGTATTGGTCAATATTGCAGACAAGCCCGAACTCTGTGATTTCTACCTAGGTTCCATTGTTAAAAAAGGAAGTCTTAAAATCGCCATTTCAACCAATGGAAAATCACCAACCATTGCCAAGAGACTTAGAGAAACCTTTACAGAAACCATTCCTGATGAAATGGATCTTGTGCTAGATAATATGCAAAGTATACGCAACCAATTAAAGGGAGACTTCAATCATAAAGTAACAGAACTTAACAAGATTACAACCCAATATCTGTCTGATGGAAAGATTTCTCCTGCAAAAAATGATCTGGAGATAGAAAAGCTCATCAGTATTACTAAAATAGCTCAAAGAAAAGCCAATATTTACCTTGCCATCATAGGAGTTATGCTTCTTTTGGGAATTTTTGGACTTGTTGTTTATCAGTTTGACCTTTCTGATGATATTCAGACTTTTCTCAATAAAGACGGTCATATCTTTTACTGGATGCTGTTTGCTGGATTTATGGCAGAAATTGTTGCCGGATCTATGGGAATGGGATATGGTGTGATCTGTACCACCATATTATTACTATTGAATGTTCCGCCACCAGTTGTCAGCGCAAGTATTCATTCTGCAGAGTCTTTTACAACAGCTGCAGGAGGATTTAGCCATTACAAACTGGGAAATGTCAATAAAAAAATGGTTTGGGTATTATTTCCGCTGGCTATTGTTGGATCTATCATTGGAGCATTAACTCTGTCTCATTACGGAGAACATTATGCCCATATTGTAAAGCCTATCATTGCCTGTTATACTTTGTATTTAGGATCAAATATCCTGAGAAATGCCTTTAAAGACAAGAATAAAGGTCGTGTAAAAACAAAAAGAAGAACCAATCTCAGAGTATTAGGGTTTGTTGGTGGCTTTATCGATTCTTTTGCCGGAGGAGGCTGGGGCCCTTTAGTAACCGGAACATTAATTAAAGAAGGAAGGATTCCCCGTTATGTAGTGGGAAGTTCTACTGTTGCTAAATTTTTATTGACACTCACAAGTGCCATCACCTTTATTTTTACGATTGGAATTCATCATTGGAATATTGTTTTGGGACTTCTGTTAGGTGGTGTTTTTACCGCTCCGTTTTCTGCTATGCTGACTTCCAAGCTTCCCACAAAAAAAATGTTTGTGGTAGTGGGAATCGTTGTTATTCTGATGAGTCTGACAACTATTTTTAAATCATTATTATAAAGTCAGGAAGCTGGAAGAGGAAAGTTATAAAGCCAGAAAAGCATTTGCTTTATTTTTTTGCAAATATTTTGTTGGGATCAACTTTTATAAATAATAAGTTAAACAGTAACTCCCAGTCTCACTATTCCAGCATCAAACCATTTTACTCTTTTATGTAAATTCAGTAAAACTACTGCATGGTCTTCATAAAAGGATCGTTACCTTTGATCTGTTCATACACTGAATAACAATATGATCCTTATCAAAACAATGACTTTTTAAAACGAAAACCATGAAAAAATTAAACAGAAAAACCTTAAAAAACATTGCCGGAGCCATTGGTATTGAGATTAATTTACCGCTTCCAGTAGGAGTATGCATCGGAAATCTGATTGGTTTATGTCCTCCCAATACCCATTGCAGGGCAGATGAAAAATGCTATCCGGATGTTGCAGGACCTTGTATTAATGGAATGTGTCCTTCAGGATATCAATGCCGTTCTGGTGAATGCATCAGATAAGACGATTGAAATAGAGCCTTTATCCAATGTGGTAAAGGTTTTTTTAGCAAGCAAAATTCATAGCAAAATCATACTAACCGACAAGCTTCATCAAACTGATTGAAAATTGATTAAACTCTTTGCTCACTTAAAACTTAACATAACAAAAAATAAACTTTGCGTTTTTAAAAATTATGATAGTAATCTGAATTTAACGCAAAGGTTTTATTGGCTGAACGTATAATTCTAAGGAAGCAAAGTTTGCGGCAAAGCCGTTGACTAAGTTCATGGTAACAAACCGCTTCATCAGATCGATTGAAATCGAACAATCTCTTTGCTCTCTTAAAATCTAGCAGCAGCAAATGATAAACTTTGCGTTTTAAAAAAATATGATAGTAATCTGAATTTAACGCAAAAGTTTTATTGGCTGAACGTATGATTATAAAGAGGCAAAGTTTGCGGCACAACCGTTTGAA
>NZ_MAYF01000012.1 GCF_001684955.1 Chryseobacterium contaminans
TCAAAAAAGGCTCTCATCATTACTAACATTTTAAGGGTTATACATTAATTAACTGAGAATAAAGCAGGTGTCATTATCATGGTAAAAAGAAAAGCATATTTCTTTTCTGGGCTAAGGTTCATGATAACTTTGCCGTTTATTCAATATTATAATACCGGGCTCTAAAGTCCGGGATAAATAATCATTTTGAATCAATAAATGATTCGCGGGTTTATTGATGATACCAGCTAGATACGGGGCATAAATATGCTGTGAAAAATCAACCTGAAGGCTAATTAATCACGTTCCCGTATCTTTTACGGCATCGTAGAAAAAAAAGGATTCATATACGAGATATGAACTTTGAATCAGTGGAAAACTGAAAATCCACAGAAAACCTTTTTTCTCATCCTTAGTGCTTTTTTAATTTTTTCTCACAGAAAGATATGCCAATTTCATGCCAAAACGATAAATCTACGATTAACAGATGAATTGATAATACTTTTATTTTGTTGTATATCAGGTTTATATGATGTGTATTTCCTTAAACAAAGAAAAATTGTTTTTGATTGTAAAATTCCTAAAACTGGAAATAATAAATTTTTTACAAAATAATGATGGGGGTTTTCATCAGTTTTTTAGGAATTATTTCTTGTAAATACTTATGATCAGCTAGATTTTCTACAGTTGTTTGAAGTATTTTTTAGATTGATAAAGATATTTTTAGGTTTTAAATCTTTAAGGACTAAAATTATTATATTGGAGTATCTAAGAATATCGTAAAATTCTTATTATAGAAAGTGTTAACTTCGGAAAAGTGGGTAAAGAAAATTTAAAAGAAAAGATTGAGATTTGTATTGTTAATATTCAACAATTGGCAACTACGAATTGTTGGAACAAAATATCTTCTAATTTTGTTTTTATTGTGTCTGATTTCAATGAGTTTGAAGGTGAAAATTTTTTTGAACGAAGGAAATCCAGAAATAAAGTGAATAAATCTAAAATTATACTTTCTTTGGATTTGGCCATTGATATTTTAGACCGAGAGTATCAGGATCTCTATGATGTTAATTTGTATATTTTCAAGGCAAATAAAAAAGAAACAATAATAGAAATTCAATATTATAGAAAATCAAATTTAGCATCTGATTATTTAAAGATGGTTAAAGATAATGAACCAATGTATCACGCTAAAATTTTAAAACCTTATTATGTGAAAGACAGTAATAAGTTTGATGTCAATTGGGAATCTGGTGGTCTGAGATATTTATGGAATCATTTTCTTGCTCAAATTAGGTACAGGATAAATACTTTTAGATTAACTATTTAACGTCCGGATAACAGTTAGTTTGTCAGTCTGGAATAATTTTAACAACGATATTTAACAGCTTTATTTGGACTCCTACGGAATGATAAAGAGGTTGCTCGTATTGTCATCTGTAAAATCATTGGTGTTATTTGTTTTAAAAAGAAAACCCATCAAATCTTATAAGACTCAATGGGTTTATTTGTATCAATTATGGTATTCTATTACCAGTTCTTATCAATCATATAAATAATATGCGTCATGGCTACAGCACCCAATAAAAGCTCTCTTCTGTTAACTTTTTCAAAGGTGTCTTCTTCTGTATGGTGGATATCGAAATAACGTTGAGAATCCGGCATTAACTCAGCAGCTGGGATTCCCATATCATGAAGTGGATAAAGGTCAGTTCCTGAGAATTTTTCTTCAAAGTTATAGACTCCATATGGCAAGAATAATTTTGACCAGCTTTGAATCTGTTTCCTTTTCGCATCATCCATATCTAAAGCAATACCTCTTGGGGCAAAACCTCCGGCGTCGGATTCTATAGCAAAAAGGTGTTTTTCATTGTTTTCTTTTACTGTTTTACCATATTGGATACCGCCTTTTACTCCGTTTTCTTCATTGGCAAAGCATACCACACGGATGGTATGATTATTCTGTATTCCTAATTTTTTGAATGTTCTTAACACTTCAATACTCTGAACAATTCCTGCTCCATCATCATGAGCCCCTTCGCCTACATCCCAGGAATCAAGGTGTCCGCCTACTACAATGACACTTTGGTCTTTCTTTCCTGTAATTTCACCAATAACGGAGTGGGAGAGCTTTTCTCCTTTCATTCCGCAATTGGAATTAAGCTTTGCCGTAATTTTTTGATTCTTTAGTAAGGCTTCCAGCTCATCTGCTGTGGTACTACCGATTGCTACAGCAGGAATTTTAGAAACGCTTTCTTCGTAACGCATAGCTCCTGTGTGAGGAACATCGTCAAATGCTGAAGAAAGAGAGCGGATGATAGCAAATTTTCCTCCTTTTTTAGCGGTTAAAGAAGCTGCGGTTGTTCTGTATTTAGCTGCGTCACCATATCCTTTAAAAGTTTCTATGAAGGATTGTTTGAAAGCATAATTGAAGAAAAGGATTTTATCCTTTACCTGCTCCGGAGAAAGTTTATTGTATTCATCCATAGATTTCACCATAATAATTTCTCCTGAAACATCTTTTCCGCCTGTTCCTTCAGAATTTCCAAGAGAAAGCATTTTAAGGCTTTTCCAGCTTCCGTTGGAGGCTTTGATGTGTAAAGATTCTTTTCCTCTCACCCAAACCGGAATCATGACATCCTGAAGCCATACTTTATCAGCACCAGCATCACGAAGTTTTTGTGCGGCCCATTGCACAGATTTTTCATAGGCTTCGGAACCGCTTAAACGGTGGCCGATATTTTTAGTAAGTTCACGAAGATCGCCGTATCCTTTTCCGTTATTTAAAACTTCAAGAGAGATCTTGCTGAATTGTATTGAATCTTCTTTGGTTTGACCAAAAACGGCCATTCCCAGGCATAATAATGAGGTTGCTAATATCTTTTTCATTGTTACCAATTTTTATCAATCATATAAATAAGTTGTGTCATCACCGTTGAGCCGAGAAGCAGCTCTCTACGGTTGACTTTTTCGAAAGTATCTTCTGCGGTGTGGTGAATATCAAAATAACGCTGTGGTTCCGGAACGAGTTCTGCAGTTGGAACACCCATTTCATGCAATGGGGCAATATCCGAACCTGAATATTTTCCTTCAAAGTTGTAAACTCCGTAAGGTAAAAACAGATTTCCCCAGCTTTTGATCTGGTTTCTTTTTACATCATCCATTTCCAGGGAAATTCCTCTGGGAGAAAAGCCTCCGGCATCGGATTCTATGGCAAAAAGATGTTTTTCATTGTTATCCTTTGCGGTTTTTCCGTATTGTTTTCCGCCTTTGGTTCCGTTTTCTTCATTGGCGAAACAAACTGCTCTGATGGTATGGTTGTTCTGTATTCCCAATTTTTTGAATGTTCTTAGAACCTCAATACTTTGGACGATTCCTGAACCATCATCATGAGCACCTTCACCTACATCCCAGGAATCAAGATGTCCGCCTACCACAATTACACTTTGATCTTTCTTTCCTGTAATTTCACCAATGACAGAGTGGGAGAGTTTTTCACCTTTCATTCCACAATTGGAATTAAGTTTTGCAGTGACTTTCTGACTTTTCAATAAAGTTTCCAATTCATCAGCTGTTGTATTTCCAATAGTAACAGCCGGGATTTTGGAAACATTCTCTTCATATCGCATATTTCCTGTGTGTGGAACATCGTCCAATGCTGAGGAAAGAGATCTGATAATTGCAAATTTACCGCCTTTTTTGGCTGTTAAAGATGCTGCGGTCCGTCTATAGGCACCTGATTCCCTATAAGAAATAAAAGTTTGCACATGCCCTTGGTTAAAGGGATGATTAAAAAAAATGATTTTATCTTTTACCTTTTCAGCAGGAAGTTTATCATATTCTTCAAGAGATTTAACCATAATGATTTCTCCGGAAACGTCTTTTCCGCCTGTTCCTTCAGAATTTCCGAGAGAAAGCATTTTAAGGTTTTTCCAGCTTCCATTGGAGGTCTTAATGTGTAAGGATTCTTTTCCTCTCACCCAAACCGGGATCATCACATCCTGAAGCCATATTTTATCTGCTCCTGCATCACGAAGTTTTTGGGCGGCCCATTGTACTGATTTCTCATAGGCTTCAGAACCGCTTAGGCGGTGGCCGATATTTTTAGTAAGTTCACGCAGTTCATCATATCCTTTTCCGTTATTCAGGATTTCTGTGGAAATTCTATTGAACTGTATAGAATCTTCTTTGGTCTGTCCTGAAATAAAGGCCATTCCTAAAGTTAATAATGATATATTGACGATCTTTTTCATATTACCAGTTTTTATCAACCATAAAAATCATTTGCGTTATGGCAACCGCTCCGAGAAGAAGTTCTCTTTTATTCACCTTATCAAAAGTATCCTGTTCAGAATGATGGTAATCGAAATATCTTTGAGTGTCTACAACAAGCTCTGCCAAAGGAATATCCAGTTTTTTTAAAGGGGAGATATCCTGAATAGCATCTGTTTGGTCGAAATCATAAACGCCATAAGGAAGAAAATATTCTTTCCATGGAGAAATCAATCTTCTTCTTTGAGGTGACATGTCCAAAGAAAATCCTCGTGGAGAATAGCCACCAGCATCAGTTCCTAAGGCGAAAATGTGTTTTTCATCCTTCTTTTTCACAAAAGCAGCATACATTTCACGGCCTTGTCCTCCATTTTCACTGTTGGCATATAAAACTACTCTTATCGTATGGTTGTTTTCATATCCAAGTGCTTTCAATGTTCTTAAAACTTCGATACATTGAGCAACGCCCGTTCCGTCATCAATGGCTCCTTCACCAACATCCCAGGAATCGAGCTGAGCTCCTAAAACAATGACCTTAGAATCTTTATTCCCTTGAATTTCGGCAATAATATTGGGGTTTGTAGTGCTGGCTTTTGACTCAGCAGTCATGTTGATTTTAGCCGTAACTTTTTGCTTCTTAAGTATTTTTTCCAATTCATCCGCTGATTTTACACCGATGGAAAGTGCCGGGATTTTTACTTTATCATCCGGTTCATAGTAAATCATCTTGGCATGTGGAGTATCGTCATTAGCCGTTGTTAATGATCTTATAATTAAAGCTTTTGCTCCCGTCTTCGCAATGACAGATGCAGAAATTAATTTTGATTTTGCGGTCTGTAGATAAGAATCACTGGTATTAATGATTTTGGGATCCATAGGTACATTCACAAAAACTATTTTGTCTTTTAGCTGGCCTATGGACATTGCGTTCAGTTCTGAAGTGGAATTAATTAAAACAATCTCACCCATGAGGTCTTTTCCGCCTGTCCCTTCAGAATTTCCGAAAGAAAGCATTCTGATGTTTTTCCAGTTTCCATTTTCAACCTTAATCTGTAAAGACTCTTTTCCTCTGATCCAGACCGGCGCTTTGGCCTCCTGTCTCCAGATCATATTAATGCCAATTTCCTTGAACTTTTTTTCTGCCCATTCTACTGCTTTTGCATATCCGGGAGTGGCACTGAAGCGTGGCCCAATTCCTTTTGTAAGTTCTCCAAGGTTTTCATAAGCTCTGCCGTTGGCCATGATCTCATCTGAAATCTTTTTGAATTCATCGTGATAATTTAATTTTACGGGAATTGCTGTTCTACCGGCAGGTTTTTTCTGGACTTTTTTTTGAGAAAATAAAAATCCACTCAAAAAGAGTGGAAGTATAATGAATATTTTTTTCATTTTTTATTTACCTTTCTTTTTCCGATGATAAAAGTAGGAAAAAAATAGGAATTTATTAAGGTTTCATGTCGTACATTACCAGTGCTGTAATCAATTTGGGTTCAATGAATGTACATTTTGGAGGCATGCTTAATTTTAAATCTGAAATTTTAATCATGTCATTAAAACTTACAGGATAAATTCCGAAGCCTGCTTTTCCTTCCCCGTTATCTATCTTTTCTTTTAAGATGTTAATTCCGTTAATGTTAGAAGTTCCTTTTACATAGGAAATCAGTTCGGAACTATCCGGATCTTCTATTTTTAAAATGCCTTTGAAAATATATTTATCTAATAAATGGTGATCCAGGTTATCTAAAGACATTTCTTTGGAACGAAGGTCGTGTTTTACGTGAAGAGAGTAGAACTTACCATCCAGATACATTGAGATATGGAATTTCTGGGAAGGGAAGTAAGGGGTTTCTCCTTTTTCATGGATGAGAAAGTACTGGTCAAGTTCTTTTAGGAATTGCTCGCTGGAAAGACCGTTCAGATCATTCAGGATTCTGTTGTAATCGTGAATCTTGATGGATTGGTTTGAAACGATAAAGCTGTACACAAAGTTATACTGTTCTGTACCATTATGTCTTTTGTTTTTATCCTTATGTTTCTTTGCGTTTAATGCCGTAGAACCAATTCTGTGGTGACCGTCTGCAATATAGAATGAATCGATCTGATCAATTACTTCCTTAAACTGCTGAAGCTTCAAACGGTTGTCTATTCTCCATATTTTATGTCTAATTCCAATAGTATCTACATGATTAAAGATAGGAACATTTTTTTCCTCATGGTTCATCAGCAACTCAATTTTTGAGTTAGCAGGATAGGTAAGCAATACCGGTTCAGCTTGAAGATTTACTTTTTCAAGGTAATGAGCCAGTTTTTCTTTTTTCTGAGGAATGGTACTTTCGTGCCTTTTGATTTTCCCATTCCAGAAATCTTCAATGCTGGCAAGACCTAAAAGTCCTCTGAAAATTTGCTTGTTAGGATAGATTTGTTCATAAAGATAATATGCAGAATTATCCTGAACGAGCTTCTTTTCGTCCAGAAGTTCTTCAAATGTGGAACGGATCTTTCGTAGGTTTCGGTCTACATCTTTAGATTTACTTACAACATAAGGTTTTATCATGTTGATGTAAGTATTTTCAACTTGAGCTTTTTCTGCTATTTCTTCCTGGGTAAAATTATCCAGTGGATGGGTAGGGAAGGTGTCCTCAAAATCTCTATGAGGTCTTATTCCACGGAAAGGTTTAAAAACAGGCATATTTATCTTATAGTTTCTTTTTGTAGCTTAATAATTTGTTCTGCAAGTTCGATACCGATTTTTTCTTGCGCATCTACCGTATTCCCACCTACATGAGGAGAAAGTGATAGTGCCGGATTCATCAGTAGTGGAAGTTCCGGATTGGGTTCGTTTTCAAAAACATCCAATGCAGCTCCTGCCACTTTTCCTGATTCAATAAAATCAATCAGCGCCACTTCATTCATCACACCGCCTCTTGCAGTATTTACAATATAAACTCCATCCTTCATTTTTTCAAATTGCGGAGTGTCTATAATGTATTCATTCGTTTTCGGAGTATTGATGCTGATGAAGTCTGCTTCTTTAAGGAATGCGTCCATATCATTGGTGGAAGTGATTTCAAAGTTCACCGACTGTCCATCAAAGAAATCCAAAGTAAGAATTTCTGTTTTCGGGCTTCTTGTAAGAACCTGTATTTTCATTCCTAAAGCGATTCCTATTTTCACGACTTCCTGGCCAATACTTCCAAAGCCGATTACTCCTAATGTTTTTCCTGAAAGTTCATAAGCATTGCTGAATGACTTTTTCATGGCATTGAAATGGGTTTCCCCTTCCAAAGGCATCAGTCTGTTTGACTCGTGAAGGAATCTGGCCAATGCAATGAAGTGTCCGAAAACCAATTCTGCAACAGATTTTGAAGATGCTGTAGGAGTGTTAATTATTTTGATCCCCTTGCTTTTGGCATATTCAACATCAATATTGTCCATCCCGATACCGCCGCGGCCAATGATCTTAAGTCCCGGGCATGCGTCAATCAGGTCCTGCTTTACTTTTGTTGCACTTCTTACAAGAAGAACATCTACATTATTATCGTTGATAAAATTAATAACGTGATCCTGAGCCACTCTATTGTCCAGAATTTCAATTCCGGCTTCTTTTAAAGCTCGTTCTCCTGCTTTCGAGATTCCATCGTTTGCTAAAACTTTCATGTGTTATTTGGATTTAAAAATTGAAGATTTAAATATTTCAAAATTTTAAAACTGGGGCGCAAATTAATAAATTTAAATTAACTGCTTTTAAATCTTTCAATCTTTGAATTTTTTAATGCTTAAATTATCTGATAGATTTCATTACATCCACCAATACCTGTACACTTTCAATAGGTAAGGCATTATATAAGCTGGCTCTGTAGCCACCAAGGCTTCTGTGACCGTTTAATCCGCTGATTCCTGCTGCTTTCCATGCATTGTCGAATTCTTCTTTTTTGCTTTCGTCTGTAATGTTGAAAGAAACATTCATTAATGAACGGTCTTCTTTTACGCAGAACGTTTCAAATAATGGATTGCTGTCAATTTCATCATATAGAAGTTTAGCTTTTGCTTCGTTTCTTTTTTCTGCTGCTGCAATTCCACCATTGTTTTCAAGGTGTTGTAATGTTAACAGGGAGGCATAGATAGGGAATACCGGTGGAGTATTGTACATAGACTCTTTGGAGATATGCTGAGAATAGTCAAGCATAGAAAGCATGTTTTCTCTTCCTGTTTTTCCAAGGATTTCTTTTTTGATCACTACTAAAGTAACTCCTGCAGGTCCCATATTTTTCTGAGCTCCGGCATAGATTAAATCAAATTTTGAAAAATCCAGCTGTCTTGAGAAAATATCAGAACTCATATCGCATACCATCAGAGTGTTTACTTCAGGGAAAGACTTCATCTGAGTTCCATAAATGGTATTGTTGGAGGTGCAGTGGAAATAATCATATTCTGAACCTACCGTATAATTTTTAGGAATGAAAGAATAGTTTTCTTCTTTTGAAGAGCCTACTACATCTACAGTTCCTAGTTTTTTAGCTTCTTTGATGGCTCCGGCTGCCCATGTTCCTGTATCCAGATAAGCTGCTTTTCCGCCTACTTTCATTAGGTTGTAAGGTACCATAGCAAACTGCATACTTGCCCCGCTTCCTAAATAAAGTACCTCATAATCATCACCAAGGTTCATCAGCCTTTTTACAATTGCACGTGCTTCGTCCATTACAGCAACGAAGTCCTTACTTCTGTGCGAAATTTCAAGAAGAGATAATCCGATCCCGTTAAAGTCTAAGATTGCCTGTGCTGATTTTTCAAATACCTCTTGTGGTAAGATGCATGGCCCTGCGCTGAAGTTGTGCTTTTTGTTCATATTTTTATTTTTTGGTTGCGTAAAGAATTGAAATCCTTTAGCTTAATTTTTTTTGTTTTATTGGATTTTGGATTAAAAAAAGCCGCCTCACACATGATGAGACGGAATTTTTTTTATTCGCCGTGTAGGAATGCTTTTTTATTAAGCAGAGCCTCTTCAGATTCTACATGATCTTCATCTGGTACGCAGCAGTCTACAGGACATACTGCGGCACATTGTGGCTCCTCGTGGAATCCTTTACATTCTGTACATTTATCAGTTACAATGAAATAAACATCATCACTTACAGGTTCCTGGGCTGCATTGGCATCCACAGTAAGTCCCGACGGTAATGTTACAGTTCCTTGAAGACTAGTACCGTCAGAAGCTTTCCAATCTACAGCTCCTTCATATATTGCATTGTTTGGACATTCAGGTTCACAAGCCCCACAGTTAATGCATTCATCAGTTATTTTAATAGCCATCGCTAATTTTTTTTAAATTTGCACAAAATTACAAAATATTCCCCAATTTTAAAGTAATTATGAATACCGAAAATCAAGTTTTAGGACTTATTAAATTAAGTGATTATATAAAAGCGTTTTTAGCGAAGAAACCGGAAGATCACAATGAAGATGATGTAAATATTGAATTATTATTAAAGAAATCAGAAATAGAAAATCCATGGTTTACTGTTGATAATCAGAAATTTGCTTTGAAACAGTGGGCGGATCTTCTTACTGAAGAAAATATTAAAAACTGGCTTAAGAATTATTCAATCTCCAAAATTTCAAAGAGAGTAGGATTAATTTTAGCAGGGAATATTCCTTTGGTAGGGTTTCACGATGTAATTTCTGTGGTGCTGAGCAATCATATCCCAGTAATTAAGCTGTCTTCTAAGGATAAGTATCTGATTCCATTCTTATTAAAGAAATGGAAAGAGTTTTCCGGTGACCAGATTCAGTTTGAATTTGTAGAAAAATTGGAGAATTTTGATGCTGTTATTGCTACAGGAAGTAATAATACAGCGAGATATCTTGAGTATTATTTTAAAAATCATTTAAGCATTATCCGCAAAAACAGGACTTCTGTTGCGGTTTTAAAAGGTGATGAAACAGAGGCGGAGCTTCAGCTTTTAGCAAAAGATATTTTCCAATACTTCGGTTTGGGATGCAGGAATGTTACGAGAATATTCATTCCACAGGATTTTGTGATCAATAGGTTGTTTGAAAGCTTTTTAGGATTCCAGGATATTATCAATCATAATAAATATGCAAATAATTATGATTACAACAGAGCCGTTTATTTGTTGAATCAGGATAAATTCTGGGATAATAATTTTGTGATGCTGAAAGAAGATGATAAGTTGTTCAGTCCGCTTTCTGTGATTAATTTCAGCCGTTACGAATCATTGGATGATGTTAAAAAATTTATTGCTGAAAATGAAGAAAATATTCAGTGTGTGGTAGCTAAAGAAGAGTTGGGATTCAACTCAATTTCCTTTGGAGAGGCTCAAAATCCGGGTCTTGATACCTATGCAGATAATGTAGATACGATGAAATTTTTAGAACTGGTCTGATTTTCGTATCTTCCATAATCTATTTCACCAAATAATAAAAACGGATAATATGAAACAAATATTTTTAGGTCTTGCAATTATTGGCGCACAGTTTGTGTATGCCCAGAAAGTTGTAGGACTGAAAGTTGAGAATAACCAGAAAAAAGAGCAGCCGGCTACTATAAGCAAGGATAAAGTTAACCTTTATAATGAAAATTTCCAGAAGTTTATCACGGCTTTGCATGCTTCGGATTATAAAGCTGTCAATGAAGTGCTTTCTGATAAAGTAAAAGAAATTGTTACAGAAGATGTCCTTAAAAAAGTAAAAGAAGGTATTGATCCTAATAAAAAGCTGGATGTTTTAAAAGTAGGGTATTATGTAACGATGGATGGTGTTAGTCATCCTAATATTAAATACAAGTATGCCGGAGATTCCTCATCAAAAGAAGTGATAAGCGCTGTATTTGAAGATGATGGAAGGCTTCTTGGGGTATTGCCTGCTAAAAAGGATAAATAATTTCGATTCAATTTAAAAAAATATTAACTATGATGACAGATGTTTTAGTCGCTCATTCTTCCGAAGTGGAGAAAGCGAATTTTTATAAGAAGACGTATTTGCATGTTGCATTATCAATTCTTGCCTTTATTGGAGTAGAGACTATTTTGTTGAAGACTGTGCCTGTTGAGATCATTGCGATGATGTTTCAAGGAAGGTTTACCTGGTTGTTGATCATCGGTGTTTTCTGGCTGGCCTCTATTTTAGCCTCTAAATGGTCGCTTTCACAAAGTCAGTCCACTCAGTATCTAGGGTTAGGGTTTTATATTGTACTGGAAGCTGTTATTTTTCTGCCATTACTTTATATCGCGACTAATATTACTGGTGGTGCTAATATCATTTTCCAGGCAGCTACTTTAACGGTTGCGATGTTTGCAGGGATTTCAGCAGTTGCTTTTAGTTCCAAAAGAGACTTTTCTTTTTTAAGAAATATCATCATTATCGGAGGGTTTATCTCTATCGGATTAATCATTGGCGGAATGGCTTTTGGATTTAACCTTGGATTGTGGTTCTCCGTAGGGATGGTTATTCTTGCTTCTGCAACTATTTTATACCAAACCAGTAAACTGAAGGATTCTTACGCTACCAATCAGTATGTAGGAGCGGCATTACAGCTTTTTGCTTCTATCATGCTTTTATTCTGGTATATCCTGAATATTCTGATGAGCAGAAGAAGTTAATTTGAATATTTAATTAGCTTTAAATAATAGTCCTGGTGATTTTTCATCAGGATTTTTTATTTTTTGGATTGGTTTTGTTTTTCTTGCTAATTATGCGGATTGAGCAGATTTTTTTTAACAGTAGATGCTAGAAATGCTTTCATGAATAGTGCTATTGCAATATGGCAATTGCTATTGTAAAGATTTAAACGCAAAGTGAAATGATTCGGTTGTTGGGTTATAAGTGAGCAAAGGGAAGCGACAGAGTCGCTGATGAAGTAATGTGACTATCCGTATGCTTAGAAAGAATCAATGAAATTGATTCCATGCTTTGCTTGCTTGAAATAGTAAGGCTTGTAATATAAAACCTTTGTGTTTAAACATAAATAATACAAATGTTTTCACAAATGGCACTGTTACTATAGTTAGTATTGGTGATATTCGTAAAAAATAGTAGTGAAATTAGTGTTTAATCAAGTTTTGAACCCAAAAAAAATCCTGATGACATTTCACCGGGATTTTATTGGATATTCTTTAACTATTCTGTGCTGAATATCGCTTCAATAAGACTTTTGACAGCCTTTGAAGTTTTATTTCAGATAAAAGTAGAGTATAGGTTAAAGAATAGGGAAGTATAGTGTTGAGGAAAACCTCTGTTCTTTTCTTTTGTGTTTTTGTAGAATATTAAATGATAAAAACTACTTATCAATAGATCCTAAAACCTTTTGTGCAAAAGAGTTTAAAGCATCTTTTTCGCTCATTCCGTTCTGTACGTTAGCGTGAACTTCCAAAGCCCCGCAAATGTTGGTAATAAGCTCTCCTGCAACATTTAAATCCTCTTCACTTGTTCCTCTGAATTCGCAGAAGCTTTCAAGAACTTCTAATGTTTTTTCTAGATTTTCAGGAGTCTGATTCTGATAGAATTGTCTGATTACTGGTAATTTCATTATGCTAATTCGTTAAAAAGGTTAATTAAACTTTCAGCCTGGTTAGATTGAACCTGGTTTACCAATTCACCGTTTTTAAAGATAGCAAATGTAGGTAAGTTGTCTACTTTTGCTAATTTTCTGCTTTCAGGAAGTTTTTCAGCATCTACATATAAGAAAGGAATAGAGTCATTCTCAGATGCTAATTTTTTGAATTTCGGCTTCATGATTCTACAGTTTCCGCACCATGTTGCGCCATATTGAACAACTACTTTTTCGTTGTCGTTTACTATATTTTGTAACGTATCTACTGTTAATTCTGTGTACATAAGTTTATTTTTAAAAAAATAAACAATGTAACAATCTAAAAATTTACCAATCCAACAATTAAAAAAAATTTTAAAATTGTTATTCTGTTAGATTGATACATTGTTATATTAAAATTAAGATATTAA
>NZ_MAYF01000013.1 GCF_001684955.1 Chryseobacterium contaminans
TTCACCCCATCAAAAATTCTTTGAATTTTCGACACCCCTCCAAAGGATGGAAAAATGAAGGCTACTCTTTATAGAGAAGTTAATATCATTATTGATACCACTCTATTACCTATTACCTATTACCTATTACCTATCATTCACCCTCCTTCTCTAGCCCCGATAGGAACGGTTACCCCGCAACAGGGAGTTGGAGTGCCGGAGGGTTTGAGCGTAGGAGTGTAAGGCGTGAGGAGTATGAGTGGATAGCGGGAAATAGCTCCTAATAGATTTGAAAGTTGAATTATCCGTAATAAGAACATTTAAAATTCATTTAGATTTGAAGAAATTTATTTTTTAGCTAGGGTTATTAAAGACTTTATATCTTAGTATATGTTAAAAAAGAGGAATGGAGTAAATATAAGTCCTAATTGAAATAACTTTTCAAAGTATCATTAATTAATTGATCCTTATCTATTAAAGCAATAAATAGCATATTTATTTTTTCTTAAATGGTAGTACTATTTTTGTTAAATTTGCCGTTTTACATAGAAACGTAAGAATATTTTATTTTTTTATATATTTTTTAAAAAAGTGCATACTTTTTGTTTGTGCTAATTGCCTGAAGAAACGAATGATGTTAAACAAGAACTCCAAAAAACACTATTTTTTATTTTTTTTCCTGACCATTACCAGCTTTGCATATGCTCAAAACAGGGCCAGTGGAAAGATTGTTGATGCCAAAAATAACAAAGAAGTGAGCAAGGTTGATATTTTTATCAATGACAATTCAGCTCCTTCTCTTACTACAACTTCGGGAAGCTTCACCGTTCAGTCAGATAGCATTATCCAAAGATTAAGATTTGTTAGAAAAAACTATACTACAGAAATTCTTGATATTACTCCTGAGAATGCAGAAAATATTTTTGTTCAGCTATCCCAAGCGAAGGTAAGCAATATCCAGGAAGTGGTTATCCAGGCAGGAAAACCTAAATACAAAAGCAAGAAGGAAAACCCGGCTTATGCGATTATGCAAAAAGTTTGGGCTCAAAAGAGAAATAACGGTCTGGAAAAATTTGATACTTATACCTATAAGGAATATGAAAAAACCCAGTTTGACCTTAACAATATAGACAGTGCCTTTATGAAGAAAAAAATCTTCAATAAGCTTGACTTTATTTTTGATTATGCGGATTCTACTGCCAGCGGCAGGCTTGGTCTTCCTATTTTTCTGAATGAAGCTGTTTATGAAAATTATGGTAAAAACAGACCGGATAAAGACAGCAAAAGAACTTTAGTCGCTCAAAAAACATCAGGATTTCAAGATAATCAGGTAATTACGGTCTCCGCAAAGAACCTTTACCGGGATATTAATATTTATGATAATACATTAAATTATTTTGATATCGGATTTCAAAGTCCGGCAGGAACAGATGGGTTCGGAACTTATGATTATAACCTTGTAGACACCATTTCTATTCGTGGAGAGAAGGCTTTTCAAATAAGATATCAGCCAAAGCGTAAGGATGTACTGGCATTTCAGGGAAACCTTTATATAGATACGGATACTTATGCTGTTTTGGGAGCGACTTTAAGATCAACACAAAAAATCAATGTTAACTTCGTCAACAGTGTTTATACCCAACTGGAATATGATAATCCGGATGAAACAACCTTCCTTCCAAAGAAATTGGTTACGGAAGTTGAAATGAGTCCTTTTTCTAAGAAAAAAGGCTCCAAAAGCATTATTGCCAGAAAATCTGTTGATTATTCTAATTATGAGTTCAATATTCCACTTGACCCCAAAGTTTTCAAACGAAAGGAGGAGGAATATGAGGATAAATTTACAGATAAAGATGAAGCTTACTGGACAAAAGCAAGACCAGATACATTGTCTAAATCCGAACAGGGTGTTTATAAAATGTTGGATCAGTTACAACAAACGCCAAAGTTCAACCGCATGGTAAAATTATTTGAAACTCTTGGCTCACGTTATTATAACGCTTTTAAAGGAGTAGATTTCGGCCCTATCTTCTCTGTATATGGTAGAAATGAAGTGGAAGGAGACAGAATCAGACTAGGAGCAAGATCCTATTTTGGACTGAATGATCCATGGAGAGTTCAATTCTATACTGCTTATGGCTTTAAAGATCGTCAGGTAAAATACGGTGCGGAAGCACGATATATGTTCAACAGGCTTAACCGATTTATGATTGGTGCCGGGACCAGCAGGGATATTGTTCAACTTGGAGGACAGCTTACTTCCGGAGACGGAGTAGCATCACGTTCTTTATCTTCAAGTACTTTTTTTGCAAGAGGAGAGAATATTTCTTTAAGTTCTGTAAACCAAACGAGCGTTTTTGCAGCCATTGAACCATGGAAAAACATACAGATAAGAGTTGATGGAGTGATGCAAAGTATTAAATCTGCGATTCCAGAAAAATTTAACCTTATGTATTATCAGCCTGATGGGCAATTAAGAAAAACGGTAAATGATTCTCACGTTACCATTAGTTTAATTGCAAAGCCAGGCGCAAGATTTTCTCAAACCGGAATTGACAGATACCAGGCAAAAAACTTAGCTCCTACAATAGTATTAAGATACACCAGAGGTATTGAGGGATTATTCAATGCTGATTTCAACTACGACAAGCTTCAGTTTATGTTCTACAAGCCGTTTTTAATTGGAACATTAGGTAAAACCATTGTCAACTTTGAAGCAGGAAAGAACTTCAATACAGTTCCTTTGGCTTTACAGAATATTATTCCCGCTAATCTTTCTTATGGTTTAGCCCCGAATACATTCTCACAGCTTAATTATTATGAATTTGTGGCTGACGCTTATACAACTCTTCACCTGGAACATCACTTTAATGGTAAAATATTGTCTTATATTCCTTTAATCAAGAAATTAAAATTCAGAGAAGTTGCTTTTATAAGAGCGGCATACGGAACTTTAAGTGATGCATCCAAAGCTATTAATGTGGAAGGATTTAAATATTCAGCACCAAGCGAGCATATTTACTATGAATATGGATTTGGAATTGAAAACATTGGTATCGGAAACCTAAGACTATTCAGAGTAGACTTCAACTGGAGAGGAAATTATCTTGACAGGCCTGATATTTCAAAATTCGGTGTTAAAGCCGGCATCCAGGTAGGATTTTAAAGTAAAATGATTATAATAAACAGTTCGGGCGGCTTCAAAGAAGCCGCCCGAACTTATTTCTATTACCTAAGAGCAATTACAAGACTCCTCTAAAGTATTCAGACAATATTGCTTCTGCCAGGAGCTCAACCCACACCATTGTGCACAGGTGGTTATTATAAAATCCGGACATATATAGTCATTTCCTGCAGCGATTGATTTCAACTGCTTCTTTGTAATTCTTTTATAATTCTTCATCATCTATTGGCTAGCAATTACAAGGCATTTCATCAATAACAGCATTCAGGCAATGGGCTTTTTGCCAGGCTGTCCAGCCACACCATTCACTGCACCATGAAGCAGGAATCGGACATCTTTCTCCTCCGGCAATTGTTTTCAACTGTCTTTTCGTTAGTTTTTTCAGATTTTTCATATTATTTAGTTTTAATGTGTTGCCTACTCTTTATGCTTTTCGGCTTCCGCAACTGATTTGTTATTTGATATATAACAAATATATAAATATTTCACCTACCATAGAATATTTATAATAAATTTAACTTTTTGATATAAAAACAAAAAAAGCCTCAGCAAGATGCCGAGGCTTTAATTTTTATAAAACGCCTGAATTATGCGTTTGGCTCTACAGATACGAAAGATCTGTTGTTTGCTTTCTTTCTGAAAACTACTTTACCGTCTACTAATGCAAACAAAGTGTGGTCTTTACCGATACCAACGTTATCACCTGGGTGGTGTTGAGTACCTCTTTGTCTAACAATAATATTTCCTGCAATAGCAGCTTGTCCTCCGAAAATCTTCACACCTAATCTTTTAGAGTGAGACTCTCTACCGTTCTTGGAACTACCGACTCCTTTCTTGTGTGCCATTTTATTACTGGATTATTTGTTAAGTGCTTTAAATTGATCAATATTCTTAATGATAGCAGCATCTACTTCTTCATGAGTAAGAATATTCTTTTCTAATTCAACTTTAACTGCTTTACCTAAAGTAATTAAAGTTTCTCTGTTCTCTTTAGACTGAGACAAGTTGTTTTTCTTTAAGTGATAGTTCAACTCGTGATCTTCGCTAAAGTTAACAGTTGCGTTGTCAGAAAGAACCTCAGACTTTACAGTTTCTTTTTTAGCAGCTTTTTTAGCTCCTGCTTCAAATCCTGTAATACCAGTGATTACGATTTGAGTTAAAGATTGTCTGTGACCATTTTTCACTTTGTAACCTTTTCTTCTTTTCTTTTTGAAAACGATTACTTTATCAGCTTTAACATGGTCTAGGATCTCTGCCTCCACAGTGATACCGCTTACAGCTGGGGCGCCTACAGTGATTGCTCCGTTTACAGTAAGAAGAACTTTATCGAAAGAAACTTTCCCTCCTTTATCTCCTTTTAAACGGTTCACAAACAACTTCTGGTCTTGCTCAACTTTGTATTGAAGCCCTGCTATTTCTACAATTGCAAACATTGTTTATAAATTTTTAGTTATTTCGAGGTGCAAATATACAAATAAAATTCTAAACACCTTACAATCAAAGCAATGTTTTTTTGTTAAAAATATATTCACTATGTTTTGAATAATTTTTAACACTAAAGTGCTCATACATAAAAGATAATTTCTTACCTTCGTTTCACCAACTAAATAATTATATGAAAAGAAACTTTAATCTCTGCTTAATAGCAGGCGCCATTGCTGCAACATTCCTGACAGCATGTAGTGATGACAAAATGGAAGAGACTGTTCTTCCTCAAAAGGAAAGCCTTAGTGCAAAAATTGAACAACCAGGAACTGTTGAAAAAAACTGTTCTTACGTAGACAACAACTGGAGCTCATCTTCTGTTTTATTGACAGGACTTCAGAATTCCACAGACACCAATTTTATGAATGCTCAAATGACTAAAATTGCAAGTTTATGGGGAAGAAGCAATCCTACTTTGAGATTTGTGAACGATCCTTCCAATTTCAATTCAACCTACAATGCCATTTCCTACTCTACAGGAAAGATCTATTACGGATACGCCATCTATTATGATGCGAAAGCAAAAGGTGGTGATATTGTAAATGCAATGATCCTTGCTCATGAGTACGGGCATCAGTTACAATATATCTTTGGACTTCCTTCAGTAAGTGAAAACACAGCAAGACCCAACGAGCTTGAAGCAGATGGTTTTGCAGGATATTACTTAAGAAGGCCAAACGGTTACAATAAAACCAGTTTCCCGGAAATTGCTGCAGCTTATGAATTTGCACAAAGCATTGGAGACTATCAGACTAACAGTCCAGGACACCACGGAACTCCGGCACAGAGAAGATCTGCGGTTCGTTTAGGTTTCCTTTTAGGGCAATATGATCTTAATGCCTCCAACTTCGATTACAACTTCTTCTATTATTATCAGGGAGTTCTTAACGGAACTTACAAAATGGCTAAAAACACTGTAAACCCAGAAATTGATACTTACATGAGCCAATATATAGATGAATTGAGAAAAATTCAGTCCGGAGAAATTTCAGCCGAAGAATTTAAACATCTTCAATAAAGAAACATTCATTTTTAGCATATTTAAGAAAGGAGGCAGACAATTGGGTTCTGCCTCTTTTTATTTGTTTTGAAAAATAACAGAAGTTTATTTACTTTTGACCCTATATCCAATACTCATGAACAGAGACCTCTATATTGATTTCGCCAAAGGACTGGCTACTCTATCTATTATCTTCATCCATACAGCTTTCTGGTCGGGTCAGTTTTATATTCCAGCTGAAGTAAGGGTCTTTTCCCTTGTCTTTGATGTTGCACTATTTTATGCATTGAGTGGAATAACTTCGGGAGCTAATATTGAGAAAACATTATACAGACTGCTTAAACTTCAGATCACCTACATGATCTTTGTAACCTTTCTGTTCTTTCTGGATTATTTCTTTAAGGTTTTTGGACTTTCATTCTTTTCTTTGGAATGGCTACAAAGCTTTTATTCAACATTTGGTTCAAAATATTCAACCACAAGCATCTCATCAATACCTCAATGGCAAAACCTTGGTAACTGGTATCTTCATCAATATACCAATGCTGATACATTTCCTGTTGTCATGGGAAGCTTCTGGTATTTAAAAGTATATTATATTCTTACTGTTCTTGGTGTACTCATCTTAAGGTTTTTCCCAAAACATATCAATTGGTTCATTGGACTTTGTATTGGCTTAACCCTATTAATCAACATTTTCCCTGAATATTACCCAACCGGACAAGTTGGTTATGTTGCTTTTTATATGGCAGTCTTCTTAATTGGAAACAGAATGCGCGGAAAAAAAATCGCAACCAAACTAATCCCTGTCTTATATGCGCTTGTAGGAGTGGCTTTAACATGGATGTTCTGGTACTATGGAAATGAAATTTTCTACAAAATCAATAAGAATAAATTTCCACCACAAATTCCTTACATTATTTGGGCACAGTTCTCATTGGTTACTTTATTTGTTCTTTACAACAGATTAAAAGTGACCAAAGATAATATCATAACATACATTGGTAAAAATGCTATTTTCTTCTATTTTGCACAGGGGCTAAGCTCATCGTTGGTTTATTTTCTGGTAGTTCCTCTGAAGGGAAATATACCATGGTGGCTTTTAATGATCATTATTTATGTTATTAATATCATTTTAGCATTCATTATTTCTGCGTGGTTGAAAAAAGTAGATGCATTGGGATGGAATATCCTTGAGTTTTTAAGAAAAAAAACAGCTATTAAAAATTGATTGTTTCATAAATTCGTATAGCCTACCGATTATATAAAACTTAACAGAAAGTAAATTCTATCCATCCAGAAGCATTGAATATGTCTAATTTGTATTAAATTTACAAAAATTTTAAAACATGTTTAAGTTGAAACTTCCTACCGATCCAAGGTGGGCAAACATTGCGGAAGGAAACATCGAAGAAATTTTAACGGATCATGCATGGTGTGAACAAAAAGCAGCTACCAATGCAATAGGTCTTATCACAATGCTTCCTGAACATCCTGAAATCGTTACAGAACTTCTTGCCATTGCCCAGGAAGAACTGGATCATTTTAATCAGGTCCACGAGATCATCAAAAAGAGAGGCTATAAATTTGGAAGAGCAAGAAAAGATGATTACGTGAATGAACTGGCAAAATTTATCATTCAGGGAAGCAGGGAAGACCTTATTGTAGACAAAATGCTTTTTGCTGCTATGATTGAGGCCAGAAGCTGCGAAAGATTCAAAGTTCTTACTGAAAATATCAAAGATGAAGAACTTAAAGTCTTCTACAGGGAACTTATGATCTCAGAAGCCAACCATTATACAACCTTTATTGGTTTCGCAAGACAGCTTGGTAATCCTGAAAAGGTTAACGAAAGATGGGATGCATGGTTGGAATATGAAGCCAGCATCATTAAATCCTACGGAAATAAAGAAACTATCCACGGGTAAAAATAAAACAGTAAAGAATAAACATTGAAGAAACCAAGCTTTGAAAGTATTGCCAATCTATTCCTGAAAAACTTTTTTCAGGGGCTGGTTATTATTGGACCAATAGGACTCACAATTTTTGTGATCTGGTATATTGTAAGCGCTATAGACAATCTTATTCCTTCGCTTGCAAAACAGGTTCCAGGGCTTGTTTTCGTTTCAATCATATTACTTACTGCTATTTTAGGGTATCTGGGAAACAAATTTGTGGTAGGAAGATTCTTTTTCGACACCATGGATAGTTTACTGGAAAAAACACCGGGAGTAAAGCATATTTATACTCCTACCAAGGACGTGATGTCCTCTTTTGTGGGTGATAAGAAAAAATTCAACGATCCTGTATGGGTAAAAACCAACGAAAATCCGGAGATCTGGAGAATCGGTTTTTTAACCCAAAAAGAAATGTCGGACGTTGACAAACATAATTACGTTGCGGTATATTTACCCCATTCCTATGCCATTTCGGGCTGGGTAATTGTTACTGAAGAAAAAAACATCAAACCTGTAGTGGGGATGACTGCTGCTTCTGCCATGAAGTTTGCAGTAAGCGGCGGTGTTGCCGGATTCCATTCTGATGAAAATATATTTAAAGCACCGGAATAACACCTATTCTGCTTTAGATGTACATTGATGAATTTGAAAATTATTTTCAAACAGATTTTTCTTTTACATACAATTTAAAAACATACCAACCCATGAATTTACCGTACGCGGAGCCTTTCCGCATTAAAATGGTGGAAGAAATCCGCCAATCCACAAGAGCTGAAAGAGAACAATGGCTTAAAGAAGCTAATTATAATCTCTTTAACTTAAAATCTTCACAAGTTTTTATTGATCTTTTAACAGATTCCGGAACTGGAGCCATGTCCGACAGGCAATGGGGAGCATTGATGACCGGAGACGAAAGTTACGCAGGTTCCCGTTCTTTTGAACAACTTCAAAATAGTGTTGAAAGAATTACAGGGTTCAAATATTTATTACCTACTCACCAGGGAAGAGCCGCAGAAAATGTACTTTTCTCAGTATTGGTGAAAGAAGGGGATATTGTTCCCGGAAATTCACATTTTGACACAACAAAGGGACACATTGAATTCAGAAAAGCCCATGCTATTGACTGTACTATAGATGAAGCTTTTGATATTAACAATCCTCATCCTTTCAAGGGAAATATCAATCTTGATAAATTAGAAGAGGTTTATAAAAGCTATCCTAAAGAAAATATTCCTTTCTGCCTCATTACCATTACATGTAATTCTTCAGGAGGACAGCCTGTTTCTCTAGAAAACATGAAAGCTGTAAAAGCGCTTTCTGACCAATATGGAATTCCTGTATTCTTTGATTCTGCAAGGTTTGCTGAGAACGCTTATTTCATTAAGAAAAGAGAACAAGGCCAGGAAAACAGAACCATCAAAGAGATCTGTAAAGAAATTTTCTCTTACGGTGACGGAATGACCATGAGTTCTAAAAAAGATGGTTTAGTAAATATTGGTGGTTTTATCGCCTTAAATAATGAAGACGTTTTCAGAAGAGCTTCTAACTTTACGATCATTTATGAAGGATTCATTACTTATGGTGGAATGGCCGGAAGAGATATGGCAGCACTGGCAGTAGGCCTTGATGAAGCTACAGAATTTGCCTATCTGGAAAGCAGAATTTCTCAGGTAGAATATCTTGGAAACAAGTTAATTGAATATGGAATTCCGGTACAGAAGCCAATTGGCGGGCATGCGGTTTTCATTGATTCCCTAAACTTCCTTCCTAATGTTTCCCGTGAAGAATATCCGGCACAGACTTTAGGTCTTGAAATCTATAAGGAAGCAGGAATCAGAACTGTAGAGATCGGAACTTTACTGGCCGACAGAGATCCGAAGACAAGACAAAACCGTTATCCGAAACTGGAACTGGTACGTCTTGCTATCCCTAGAAGAACCTATACCAACAATCATATGGATTATATTGCTGCAGCAATTAAAAATGTATATGAAAGACGTGATGAAATCGCGAAAGGATATAAAATCACCTGGGAACCTGAAATATTAAGACATTTTACTGTTCAGCTTGAAAAAGCTTAAGGATAAAAGCAAAACCGGAATTCATTTCCGGTTTTTTTATACCACTTATTAATAAGACCAATTATCTTTCTCAAAATCTTATCTTTATCCTAAGATGTTTCTTATACTTTCATCTTATTTTTCAATAATCAGGAATCAATTTAATTTATTTTTTAAAAATAATGAATGATTTTAATTTACTTTTGTATCCATAAAAACGGACCGAAAAAGTATTTAAACACCAACCTGAAAAAAACCATTATTCCGAACATGAACAAAATTGCTGTCGTGGGCGCTGGTATTTCCGGCTTAAGCATGGCGAACTATCTCGAAAGACACAAAATTGATTATCACATTTACGAAAGAAGAAAAAAAGAGGACCTTGCCGGCCACGGCTTTCTTATTCCACAGGAAGGCATAGAGTATCTTACCCAAATTATAGATCCTGCTCTTCTTTTCGAACACGGAAGTTTTCTCAAAAAGTATATCCAGTATTCCCACACAGGAAAAAAACTTGCAGAAAAGAACCTCAACAATGTATTTGCCATTTCCAGACAGGCACTTATCTATCTTTTATCTGAAAATATTTCTTCTGAAAAAATATCATACAATACAACATTAGCTCCATCCGATAAAGAAAAAGGGAAGCTGAAACTTCCTGACGGAAACACTATAGAAGCTGATATCATTATTGTTTCGGATGGCTCTAAAAGCCGCATAAGGAAATGCCTATTCAAAGATGAAAAAATGAGGCAGGTACAGGAAAATGAAGTAGTCAATATCATTAAAGACGAAGCCATCGCTGCTTCTGTTGAAAATGATTTCATGAAATTTCATCACGATCAGGGTGGGCTTACTTTTGGAATCCTTAAACTTTCTCATGATACCATTCTTTGGTACTCACAGTTTGACAATAAGAAATACAAGATCAACGAGTGCACTCCAAACAATCTGAAGAAATATATGCTTGAAGTTTTTGTGGACTGGCATCCTCTAGTCTCATCAATTATCCAAAAATCGAGTTATGAAAATGTACATTTATGGTGTGTTTATGAACTGGAAGAACTAAATCCTTTTTATAAAGATGATATTGTATTCATAGGTGATGCAGCACATCCCCTCATTCCTTTTACAAGCCAGGGAGTAACCTCAGCACTGAAAGATTCTTATATACTGACGAAATATTTAGTTGAAGAACCTTCCGTCGCAGAAGCTTTCCGTAAATATGAAGCAGAAAGAAAGCCTGAAATAGAAACCCACGTCAAGAATGGAAGAATATTATTGAACCACTTTCTTCTCCCTATAGACCAACAAACAGACAATATTTTACCCATATCATATAAATAAGAAATGTTTACCAATAACAATATCAATTTTGAAGCTTTAAAAAGAAAAGCCTACAATGGCAGATGGGCAACTGTGGAAGATGGAATAATCCCTTTAACAGCTGCCGATCCGGATTTTAGAATGGCTCCTGAAATAGAACAGGGAATTATTGACTATATAAAAGACGGTTATCTGAGTTATGGTCCGTTCTCTGGAATCCCTGAATTTAAGAAAAGTGTTGCAGATCATTTTAATCAGGAAAAACATGGCACTTTTTCTCCTGAAAATGTACTGGCTGTTAACAGTGCTGCCCAGGGAATGTTCCTCATTGCTAAATATGTTTTAAATCCCGGTGATGAAGCTATCATTCTGGATCCTGTAGACTTTTTATTCAAGAAATCTATAGAAACGGCTGGTGGAACCGTTAAACTGTGCCCTATAAATACTCAAACCGGGGAAATTGATTTTGAAAAGCTGGTTTCTTTAATTAATTCCAAGACAAAACTCATCAGTATATGTAATCCACACAATCCGCTTGGGAAAGTATATTCCAAAGAAGTTTTGAAAAAGGTTTCTGAAATTGCCGCGGCTCATGATTTATGGACCATGAGTGATGAAATCTGGAGTGATATTATTTATAATGACAAAGATTTTCATACCTATTCATCGGTATCCGAAGAAGCGAAAAGAAAAAGCTTCACCGTCTACGGATTTTCAAAGTCATTTGGGATTGCAGGATTGAGGATTGGTGCTGTTCTATGTAACGATCAGGAAATCCTGGAAGATTTTACTGAGAAATCCAATTTCAATTCTACCATAGAAGGTGTTTCAACGTTATCACAAATTGCCGGAAGTGTTGCATTGGAAAAGGCTAAGCCTTGGTATAAAGAGTTTTTAAGCCATCTGCAACAGAACAGGAATCTGGCTTTCCAAATTCTGAACGGATCAGGACTTGTAACTCCTAATCTTCCTGAAGCCACTTTTGTATTATTTCCAAAGATTGAAAACGGCATGTCTAGCGATCAGTTTGCTCAGCATGTTCTGCTACATGGTAAAGTAGCTATTGTTCCGGGATCAGAAAGATGGTTTGGAAAAGGAGCCGAAGGTCATATCAGAATATGTTTTTCCACGTCACAGGAAATTCTTGAAGAAGGCCTTAACAGAATCATTACCAGCTTTTAATATTAAAATTTTTCGCCAATTAATGTATTTTGATTATTATTTTACTTCTATTTAACACAAACACTATTAAATTAAGACATTCATAACAAATAATTAATTTAAGTGTTGATTTAAAAATAAATATTGATAATTTTGAGTACCATCACTCAAAATTATCAATATGAAGATAAAATACATAAGCATCATTTTTCTTACAGCATCTTCTCTATCTTACGCTCAACAGGCAAAAGATACGCTGACAAAAGAATCCAAAATAGACGAAGTAGCTATTACCGGAAGCCGGAACAAGAAAAGAACAGTCATTAACACTCCCGTTCCTATTGATGTTATAGATATTAAACAGGTAAGCCAGTCTACGGGGCAGGTGGAAGTAAATCAGCTTTTACAGTTTTCCGCACCTTCTTTTAATTCCAATAAGCAATCAGGATCTGATGGTGCTGACGCAGTAGATCCGGCTACATTAAGAGGGCTTGGTCCGGATCAGACTCTTTTACTTCTTAATGGAAAAAGATATCATCAGTCTTCCCTGATTAATCTTTTCGGAACCAAAGGAAGAGGAAATACGGGCTATGATATGAATACCATTCCTATCGGAGCAATCAAGCGTGTAGAAGTACTTCGTGACGGAGCTTCGGCCCAATACGGCTCTGATGCTATTGCCGGTGTTATTAACGTTATCCTTAATGACAGGGATAAAGGCTTTGAAGGAAACGCCTTCTATGGAATGAATCTTTTTAAAAGTCCGGGAAATAATGACGTAGTCTCCGATCATAAGGTAGATGGAATTACTTTTGATTTCAGTGGAAATCTGGGAACAAAAATTGGAAATAAGGGCGGTTTCGGTAATTTCACAGCAGAATTCGTCAACAAGGATTACGCTATCAGAAATGCTAACCCAGATATTTACAATGATCCCAATCCGGCCCCAAGACAACGTTTTGGAGATGCAAAGGCTCAAAATGTCTATTTCTTTGGAAATATTGAACTTCCATTAACCGATGGTTTGAAATTCTATTCACGCCAGGGCTTTTCGCATAGAAATACCAAAGCCTATGCCTGGACACGAACGCCCGAAGCTAATGGTAACATCCCTGAGATTTATCCAATGGGATTTGATCCTATTGAGGATACCAGCATCAGTGATTTCACCTTTGATAATGGCCTAAAATTCAAATTGGCCAATTGGGACATTGACTTTTATAATGCTTTTGGAAATAACAGATTTACTTACGACATTACCAACACTGTTAATGCCACTTTAGGTCCTAAATCTCCAACTCAATTTTATGCGGGAGGGCATTCATTATTACAAAATACAACAGGTTTTAATGCAGTAAGACAATTTAAGGTACTTGAAGGTTTAAATATTGCTTTCGGATCAGAGTTCAGATATGAAAAATTCAATATTATTAAAGGGGAAGAAGCCTCCTATACGATGTATGACATCAACGGCCATCCTGTAACCCCTAATACTCCGGATAATTTATTGGTTACTAATCCTCTTGCTGATCCGGATGATAATATAAGACCGGGAGGTTCACAGGGATTCCCTGGCTATTCTACAGATATCGGTAAAAGCAGAAATAATTTTGCAGCATACGTAGATACTGAGCTGGATATTACCAAAAACTGGATGATAAGTATAGCCGGAAGATTTGAGAACTACAATGATTTCGGAAGCACTTTAAACGGTAAGTTTGCTACGCGATATGCTTTTACCCCACAATTTGCCTTCCGTGGATCTGTCTCTACAGGGTTCAGAGCTCCTTCCCTTGCCCAGAAATATTATAGCCAGCAGTTCACCAATTTCCAGGGTGGTAAATTGGTTACCATTCAACTGGCTTCTAATGACAGCGATCTCGCCAGCAGATTAGGTATTGAACAACTGAAACAGGAAACATCTGTAAACGGGAGTGCCGGGTTTACTTTTAATACAGGTAAATTCACCGCAACAATTGACGGATACTATATCAGTGTAAAAAACAGGATCGTTCTGACAGGGAATTTCTCAAGAAGCGATTTACCTACTGATGTTCAGGTTGATTATCCTTATATTGACCAGGCACAATTCTTTTCTAATGCCATAGATACAAGAACTAAAGGAGTTGATGTTATCCTGAGTTATAGCGACAATCTAGGATCGGGAAAATTAACAGCTACATTAGCCGGAAACTATAATGACATGGAAATTACCAAAGTCAATACCTCTCCCCAATTACAAGGTATGGAAGATGTCTATTTAAGTCCCAGGGAAAGAGCTTTTATTCTGGCTTCTGCACCCAAAACAAAGGTTAATCTCAACCTCAACTATAAGATCAAAAAATTCAATGCGAATCTTCAGTTAGTGAGGTTTGATAAGGTTACCCTAGTTGGATATGATGATGCTGAGCAGGTATATAATCCTAAAGTGACCACTGATATTTCTTTTGGATATGAGATTTCAAATAACCTCAACTTTACGCTGGGAAGCAAAAATATATTCAACAGATACCCAACTCTGCAAAAAACACAGGTAACTGACGGAAACACTGAATCCGGTGGGATTTTTGATCCGGTACAGATGGGATTTGCAGGAAGACAGGTTTTTGCCAGACTGAATTTTAAGTTTTAATAATGCTGGAATCTGGAAGAGAGAGGCTGGAAGTTCCTAGTTGCCCTATATTCATTTAAAGTTTCTTTAATCATCAATGAGAACTTGTTTATGATAACTGCAATAACTTCCCTCTTCCTGCTTCCTTACAAAACGCCTGCTGAAGATTTTCAGCAGGCGTTTTTATTTCTTTGAAATTTTATATAATTTTCCGCTATCTGTTACGGCATAAAGATTTCCATCCATACCGTCCAATACATCCCTGAATCGTTCATTCTGATCTACCAGAAGACGCTCCTCTCCTACCACTTTCTTATCTTTCATTACAATTCTGTTGATATGCTCACCACTCAGGCATCCAATGAAAAGGTTTCCTTTCCACTCCTCTATAGTTCCGGTGTAGAAAGTGACTCCGCTTGGAGAAATTACAGGGTCCCAATAATACACAGGTTGCTCCGTGCCTTCTTTCTGGGTAATACCGTCTCCTACTTTGGCTCCGGAATATTCAATTCCATAGGTTACATCTCCCCAGCCATAGTTTTTCCCGGGCTGGATAAGGTTGATTTCATCACCTCCTCTTGGACCCATTTCCACATCCCAAAGATTTCCGTTGGGATCAATTGCCAACCCCTGAGGATTACGAACCCCATAAGCATAAATTTCCGGTTTATACCCCTGTTTTCCTATAAATGGATTACCGGGAGCAGGTAGCCCTTCTTTGGTAATTTTGATGATTTTACCTAAATAATTATCTGTTTTCTGAGCATAAACACGGGTTACCTTATCAGACCTTTCACCAGTACTCACAAATAAATTCCCGTCTTTATCAAAAACCAGCCTGCTTCCGTAATGTTTGTCTCCGTCATATGACGGCTCCGCACGGAAAATTACTTTCACTTCTGAAACAGAGGTAAGATCATCTGATAATTTTCCTTTAGCTACAGAGGTAAGATTTCCCTTCCCAAAAGGTTCTGAAAAGCTGAAATAAATAATGGAATTGGTTTTAAAATCCGGATCCAAAGCTACATCCAGCATCCCACCCTGCCCTCTGGCATCTACCTTCGGAAAACCTTCAATTTTAGTAATCTGTTTTCCATCCTGTGATACAACATTCATATATCCTCTTTTATCTGTAATGAGAAATCTTCCATCCGGTAGATTAATAATTCCCCAGGGTTTCCCAAGATCTTTATTCAAAACCTCAACATTGTAGGCCGTATTTGTTTTTACTGCCTTAATTCTTGTTTGTCCCTTAAACGCCGGCTGATAATCAGAATTAGGCTTTTCAGTTTCTACACTGCCATCATTTCCGACCTGCTGTGCATTCGCATTACTCTTTTTACATGAAGATAAAATGAGAAAAAGACTCAATGCCGGAATATAAAATTGATTGATTTTCATAATATTATGATTAAGTGTTAAAAAATGAATGGAAAAATAATGCCATAATATTTGTATAATTAAATTTTTATTCTACATTTGTAGAACAAATTACAACATTGTAGAATGAAAGAGATTAAACTTACTGATTCTGAAAAAGTTCTAATGGATATTCTTTGGGAGAAAAAGAATATTTTCATGAAGGATATTCTGGAAGCTTATCCGGAGCCTAAACCAGCACCCACTACAATAGCAACCTTATTAAAAAGAATGCAGAATAAGGAACTTGTAGGTTATAAATTATATGGAAATTCCCGTGAATACTATCCTATGGTAGAGAAAGGGGACTATTTCAAGGAAGAAATGACTTCTATGATTGATCGTTTTTTTAACAGTTCTGTGGCACAGTTTGCTTCATTTTTCACCTCCAATGCTAAACTCAGCCAAAAGCAGTTGAAAGAACTCCGTGATATTATTGACGATCAGATAAAAGAGTAGCCATGTTACCTATTATTCTAAAAATAGTTCTGTGTTCATCGCTTTTCATTGCAGTCTATTATTTGTTTTTGGAAAAAGAGAAGATGTATAGATTCAATCGGATCTATCTTCTAAGCTCGTTGATCCTTTCCTATGTAATTCCATTCATTACATTTACTATACAGGCACCAAAAACAACCCGTCCGCAACTGATTATTGAAGAGGTAACACAATATGTTTCCGTAGTACAAACAAAACAGGAAAATTTTAATTGGATCAATCTGATATGGGCAATCTATATAACTGTCACTCTTTTTATATTGGTTAAGAACCTCTTGGCTATTATAACTATTACAAGAATACAGGGAGAAAAACGTATCTATCAAAATTATAATATCATAATCACCAAAAAAAATCTCTCTCCGTTTAGCTTTTGGAATACCATCTATATGGGAAAAGGGTATGTGAAAAATGGTACTATTGATCCAAGAATCTTTCTTCACGAGAAAAGCCATCTTGACCAGATGCATAGTATAGACCTTATCCTTATACATCTTGTAAAAATCTTTACATGGTTTAATCCTGTTCTTTTCATGTATAAAAATGCAATCATTTCCAATCATGAATTTTTAGCAGATGAAGCTGTGTTGAAAGGCCAATTTAACCTTAAGGAATATCAAAGTCTTATTCTGGATGAACTTATGGGCAGTCAAAATATGACTTTTACTCATTCTCTTAATTTTAACAACACCAAAAAACGATTTATCATGATGAAAGCTCAAAAAACCAAATTCAGCTTATTTCGAAAAATTGTAGGTATCACGACTCTTGTAGCAGCTACAGCACTACTTTCAGAAAGAACCTATGCTAATATCTCTGTTCAACCTGAGCACCATAAAAGTTTATCTCCCCATATATCGAATAAAGCTATCCCTAAGGAAACTCCAAAAGTTGTACAGTATTTTATAAAAAATATACCAGAAGATATTCTTCAGGAAAAAGAAACTGTTACTCCTACAGCATTAAATAAAGAAGCTGTAAAATCTGTTACTGACACCATTTCTCCGAAAAAAAGCCAAGAAGGTAAAAACACAAACACTCCTGAAGACGAGAACCTGGTCAGCGCAGAATACCCAAATGGAATGAAGAGTTTGAGAATAAAGATAAGCCAGACTATGGATTTAAGCAATATTGATGTTTTTAAAGGACTGATAAAATCTATGGCTTACATCCATATAGACGAAACAGGAAAAGCAACTAATATAACAACTTCTGGTGACAATGACATTTTCAACAAGGAATTCCTCAGAACAATGACTGCCATCAGCAATGAAACAAGCTGGAAACCCGCAACAAAGAATGGACAACCCATTGCATCCGTGTTAAAGATTCCGGCAACCATGAACTTCACACAACCATGAGAACGAAGCGCTTTTAAAGCGCTTTTTCATTTCTAATTCTGATCGTTTTCTCTTAAAAGCAAGAAATGAAAAGCATATAGAACAACCACTCATTATTTTGACAATCAAAATATTCCTCACCAAAACTTTAGCACGCCTAACTATTTCTTTCGTATTTTTGTTCTATACATTCTTTCTTATGGATTTTAAGCTTCAATCAGAATATAAACCCACCGGGGATCAACCCCAAGCCATCGAAAAACTAACTGCAGGAATAGAAATTGGTGAAAAATACCAGACTCTTCTTGGGGTAACCGGATCCGGAAAAACCTTCACAGTTGCCAATGTTGTTCAAAATGTTCAGCGTCCAACTTTGGTTCTGGCTCATAATAAAACCCTTGCGGCACAGCTTTTCATGGAATTCAAGGAATTTTTCCCGGAAAATGCCGTGGAGTACTTTGTGAGTTACTATGACTACTATCAGCCGGAAGCCTACATTGCTACTACCGGAACTTATATTGAAAAAGACCTCAGCATCAATGAAGAAGTTGAAAAATTGCGTCTTTCCGCAACAGCAAGCCTTCTGTCAGGAAGAAGAGATGTCCTGATTGTAGCTTCCGTATCATGCATCTATGGTATAGGAAACCCCACAGAGTTTCACAAATCATTAATTTCTATTGCTATTGGTGAAAAAGTAACGAGAACCGCATTACTACATTCTTTAGTAAATGCTTTGTATGCAAGAACATTAAATGAGTTTCAGAGAGGAACATTCCGTGTAAAAGGAGATGTTATTGATGTTTTCCCTGCCTATGCTGATAATGCAATCAGAATCCAGTTTTTTGGAGATGAAATTGAAAAAATTCAAAGTTTTGATCCTGTAACCGGAAATGTAGAATCTAATTTTGATCAAATTCAGATCTATCCTGCGAACCTTTTTGTTACCTCAAAAGAAACACTGAACGGGGCCATCAAAGAGATTCAGGATGATATGCTGAAACAGGTTGATTTCTTTAGTTCTATTGGAAAACCACTGGAAGCAAAACGACTTCAGGAAAGAACTGAACTTGATCTTGAAATGATAAAGGAACTGGGCTACTGCTCGGGAATCGAGAACTATTCCAGATATCTTGATGGTAGACTTCCGGGTACAAGACCTTTCTGCCTGATTGACTATTTCCCTAAAGATTTTTTAATGGTAATAGATGAAAGCCACGTAACCGTTCCCCAGGTTCATGCCATGTATGGCGGCGACCGAAGCAGAAAGGAATCCTTGGTGGAATATGGCTTCAGACTTCCTGCCGCTATGGATAACAGGCCTTTGAAGTTTGAAGAATTTGAAGCCATGCAGAATCAGGTGATTTATGTTTCTGCTACTCCGGCAGATTATGAGCTTGAAAAAACGGGTGGAGCCTATATTGAACAGATTATCCGTCCAACAGGACTTCTTGATCCTATTATTGAGGTAAGGCCATGTTTAAATCAGATTGATGATTTAATGGAAGAAATCCAAAAAAGAGCAGATGCCGACGAAAGGGTTCTGGTGACTACTCTAACCAAGAAAATGGCAGAAGAACTCACGAAATATTTTACAAAATTTGGGATCAGAACAAGATATATCCACTCTGATGTAGAGACGTTGGAACGTATTCAGATTATGCAGGATCTCCGTTTAGGCCTTTTTGATGTTTTGATTGGAGTAAACTTACTTAGAGAAGGGCTAGACTTGCCGGAAGTTTCATTAGTGGCTATTTTAGATGCTGACAAGGAAGGAATGTTGAGAAGCAGAAGATCCATGATACAAACGGTAGGACGTGCCGCTAGGAATATCAACGGAAAAGCCATTATGTATGCCGATAAGATCACAAAATCTATGCAGGCCACATTGGACGAGACCGAATACCGCCGTGCGAAACAGATGAAATACAATGAAGACAACGGACTGGTGCCAAAAGCACTGAATAAAAAGATCTCTGAAAACCTTGTAGGAAGAAGCAAAGATTTCCCTGATGAAAAATATACTCAGAAAGAAATTCTTCAAAAGGTTGCTGAGGTAAAAGCAACCTATGCCAGCGAAGATGTGGAGAAAATAATCGAACAGAAACAGAAAGAAATGGAAGCGGCAGCTAAAAGTCTTGATTTTATTAAGGCGGCAAAACTAAGAGATGAGATTGCAGCGCTGAAGAATTAAAAGATTGAATAAAAAGTGTCGGCGGCTTCTTCGAAGCCGCCGACACTTTATCTAAAACAAAAAATGTTTTCTTTTTTACAGTCCATTTCTAACTGAAGCTCTGATAGGTATTAACAGCTCCATCAATCCATTCAACTTAATCTCATAGATTGTTGCTAACTGCATTCCCAGTTTTCCTTTAGGCATTCCACTTCTATGAAACCATTCAAGGTAACTTATAGGAAGATCTGCTAAAACCGTTCCTTCATATTTACCAAATGGCATTTTAGCAATACAGATCTCTTTTAATATTTCCGGATTTATTCCCTCCACTTTTTATATAATTAAATCAATTTATCATTTACTTCAGGCTGATTGGGTAATTCCAGATCAGGAGGTGCATTTTCATCAGCGAATTCATTTCTGTATACCTGTATCAAAAGAAGGGTCAAAGAGATCAGAATAGGACCAAAAATAAGCCCCATAAAGCCAAAAAGATTCATTCCCATGATAATTCCAAAGACGGTATTCAGAGGGTGGATATTTTCAAGCTTCTTTAAAAGCGTAAAGCGAAGCAGATTATCTGTAAGTCCTACTACCACTACACAATAGATGGCAAGACCAATTCCCTGGGCTGTATTCCCTTCTGCAATCATAAAGATACAGACGGGAACATACACAATGGCTGTTCCTACAACCGGAATAACAGACGCTGCAGCCGTTAAAGCAAAAAGAAGAACAGCTCCCGGTGCTCCAAATATCAGATATCCGATAAGAGAAACGATCCCCTGACCAATAGCAACCACGGGAATTCCTATAGCGTTAGCCATAATAAGTTTTCTCAACTTTTCGCCCAGCAATGAAACATTGGATCGCTTTAAAGGAGCTGAATTGGTCAGAATTCTCTCAAACAATCTTGGTTTTTCAAGCATGAAATAAAGAATAAAGTACATGGACATTATTACGGTAAGCGTATTGAATGTTCCACTCAAAGCTGAAGTAGAGAATTTCCCGACAAAGCTTTTCAGCTTATTCATATTTTCCTGGCTCAGGATATCAAAACCTGTTTTTGATTCAATATAAGAATGTATTTTATCTAAAAACACATTGAATTTATCCATATAAGCCTGAGCATTTCCCAGTTTATCAATAATCAGATCTGCAATAAAATAAATTGGCAGGATCAGAACGATAAGACTCGCAAACATTAAGGCAAAAGCAGCAAGAGAAGGTTTCCATTTCTTTTCTTCCTGAAGGTAGAAGTTATACTTTCTGCAAACCACATAAATAGTAATAGCTCCTAAAACTGATGGAATAAACAATGCAAGGTTAAAGCAGATTAAACCTGCCAGCACCAAAATAATGGCGAGCAAAGAAACCTGCTTTATGGCAACACTGCTTATTTGATTGTCTTTATTCATCAAAAGTTATTTATCTTATTGTTTGTTATACATGATCTGCCTAGGCTTTCCAACAAATGCACAATACGCAGAATACATTACGACCATAATAAATGGAGCTGTAAGAATAATCCCAATTCCACATAAAATCACTCCGGCTAATGAGATTAAAAGCCCTAGAAAACTTACTCCCAAAAATGTTCCGTAATTCTCCTTTGCAATATTAAATGACTTGCTTAAGGCATCAATCGCTGATGAATTTTCAAATAACAGGATAGGATATCCTAGTAAAAGAAACGGATAAATAAAAATAAACGGAAGAAAACAAAGCGTTAGTGCAACCGAAGAAATAAGCCCTGAAAGGAAGCTATAAATCAGTATATTAACAAAATTCTGGCGGTATCCAATAAAAAGATCTGAAAATTCAATCGGATTTTTAGTATTGAATTTATTCACCATGTAAATCAAGCCTACATACAGAGGAGTCAATAACAGTAAAAAAAGGCTGGAGAACGTCATATACATTGAGAATCCTGGGGTTTCCCAATATCTAAAACTTCCATAATCACCTGAAGATTGCATTTCTTCCACAATAGCAGCAGAATTGAAGCCGGTAATACTTTGGATAATCATCCCTCCAACGATATAGACAATCATGGCAACAATAGCATACCCAAAAACACCCTTATACATATCAAAGGCATGTGAAATGATGGATCCCGTTTCTCTGTTGGGTACAGAACCTTGCTGGTCAAATTCGTTAAATTCAGACATAGTTTAAATATTTAATGATTTTACCAAATTTAACTTTTTTTGATAAAAAAACATATTAAACCTGGCTGAATTTTAGCTTTTCTCTGAAAATATTGTTTTATACAACGAATAAATCATCGCATTCCAGAAAGGAAATGTGAAAAGTCCCCCTATCAAAAACAAACTGAAACCCAGATATTTAAACAAAACCGCAACGAATATGCACACCATGATCTCCACAAAATACATTTTAAGAGCTTTAAAGTTTAAAGAAATGGCTTCAAATATCCTTTTATTGGTAAAAAACATCAGTGGCGCGACAAATACCGTTACTGCCACCCATATAATCGCCAACAGAATTGTAGGAACTGTAAGCCTGTAGATCATAAACCAGAAAAGATAATATCCCAGATATTTAAAAAAGTTAACTCCGTTATAGCCAACAAACAAATCCCCAAGTTCAATTTTCTCATTAAGATCCAGCTTTCTGAAGATCTGGAACATCCCAAGATTCAGAGGATAGAGAAATGCTGTGGTAGCCCAGATCGCAAGGGTAAACATCTGATAGGCTTCTGTAGCACTTAATTCCGCAATCTTTTCCATATAAGCCTTTGTACCTTCTTTTAAAGCCTCTGTCAGCACTTGATTTTGCTCCCATATGCCGTACCTGCTCCCGAAAAAGAACAAGGAGGTAAGAAAGATTCCAAAAAAGATCATTGAAAACATCAACTGAAAAACCAGTGTTTTATTCCAGTAGAAAAAAGCCTGCTTCAATATAAAATCAATTCCCGGTTTCTGAGGATATTTACTCTGCATCATAAAAATTTTATGCAAAAGTAAACATCAATAATTATTTTTGCCGAATGTTTTCAGTGAATCATCAAAAATTTATGGAAATGGATGAGCTTTCTCTTCAGAAGGTTCCTTATTTCTTTGTTATCGATTTTCTTTCAGAGAATGTTGAAATCTATCAGGAAGAAGAGATTGAAAAATCAGGCTTATTAATTGATTTTCAAACATTTTCAAACACAAAAAAAGAACATAAACTTAATAAAAAAATAGAATGGAAAGCTTTTCCGGAAACTAAGGAAAGCTTTAAAACAGGTTTTGATAAGGTTCAGAAAAATATTCGCCTCGGAAATTCCTATCTTGTAAATTATACCCGGAAAACTGAAATTGAGACCAATTTGAGCCTTGAAGAAATTTTTTATCACTCTGAGGCCAAGTACAAGGTTTTTTATAAAGATTTTTTTGTATTTTTTTCTCCTGAAACTTTTGTAAAGATTATTGACGGGAAAATTCTGACGTATCCTATGAAAGGCACTATTGACGCCTCCATAAAAAATGCTGCAGAAATCCTAAAGAGTGATCCCAAGGAAAAAGCCGAGCATTATACCGTAGTGGATTTACTCCGCAATGATCTGAGCATGGTTGCAGATGATGTATATGTAGACCAATTTCAGCATATTGACTTCCTTAAAACCTGGCAAAAAGATTTATATGCCATGAGTTCTGAAATTTCAGGAAAGTTAAAACCTGAATTTGACGGAAAAATAGGAAGTATTATGCAAAAGCTTCTTCCTGCAGGTTCTATTTTAGGCGCTCCAAAACCTAAAACACTGGAAATAATACTGGAGGCAGAAGGTTATGACCGAGGCTACTACACAGGTGTTTGCGGCTGGTTTGACGGTAAGAACCTAGACAGCTGCGTAATGATACGTTTTATTGAAAGAGAGCATGATAAGCTCTATTTCAAAAGCGGAGGCGGTATAACGCACATGAGTAAATTAGAAGACGAATATCAGGAAATGAAAAATAAAATCTATGTCCCAATTCATTGAAAGCATTAAGGTAGAAGATCAGGAGATTTTTCTATTGGAACTCCATCAAAAACGTGTCAATCAAACCTTTTCTCATTTTGGAAAAGAAGATTCTATTGATCTGGCCAAGATCTACAAAAATCTGGAGCATGATGAAGACGGGCTTTTCAAGCTGCGAATCTCTTATGATTTAGATAAAAGGATCCGAACCCAGATGATTCCTTATGCTATTCCTGAAATTCAGGACTTCCAGCTTGTTGAAAACAACAGCTTTGATTACTCGTTCAAGTTTGAAGACCGTAAGGAATTAGACAAAATGAAAATGAAAGCCAAGGCTGAAGAAATCATTATTGTTAAAAATAATCATATCACTGATACCTCTTTTTCCAATCTTCTATTTTTAAAAGGCAAAGACTGGTTTACTCCAAGCTCTTATCTTCTGAATGGGGTACAAAGACAGCATCTTTTAAAGCATAAAAAAATAAAAGAGGCTGAAATTACCTTACAAAATATAAAGCAGTTCAGCCACTTTCAACTCATCAACGCTCTAAACGACTTTGATGATATGTTTATCTATCCTATCGACAGAATTATGAATCTGCCGGGAAATGAGGAATATCTTGACCTTTAGCTTTCTTTCATGAAATTAAAGTAAGCTTTCTGAACATCAGCGCTATTCTTCCCGTAAGTATTCACTTCCAGGATTTTTGGCTGTGCATCCGGTTTGAAGAAATTCTCCAATACCCTGTCAAGCGTTAGCTCATCTTCCACTTTGATATAAGAGAATCCGAAGTGCTTAGCCAGATGTTCAGCATTTTTACGGTGTTTAGTTGCAATAAATTCATCTAAGGTATTGGGATTAGCATTTCCTGGCCCCGGAATGATTTTAAAGATATTTCCTTCCCCATTGTTGAAAATCATAATTCTTACAAAAGGTGGAATATATTGATTCCAAAGACCGTTAATGTCATAGAAGAAACTTAAATCTCCGGTAATCAACAAGGTAGGATTCTGATTTTTAATGGCAAAGCCCATTGCTGTAGAAGTAGAGCCGTCAATACCACTGGTTCCTCTGTTACAGTATATTCTTCTTTTTCCAAAATCAAACAGCTGTGCATATCTGATTCCTGATGAATTACTGAAATGGATATTATAATTTTCAGGAACAGTCTGTGCCGCTTTATTGAAGAAATAAAAATCTGAGAATTCAACGGTATTTAAAAACTGTTGATGCCTCGCATCTTTTTTATCTCTCAGAACATCCCAAAGATTGAAATAAGGCCTTGGTTCCAGATTAATAAATTTCAATAATTTGGAGAAGAACATTTCCGGTTTCACCTCTATTTTTTCTGTCAGAGAGAAATAAGTATCCGGCTGCCATACTTCATCCAGATGCCAGTGCTGCTTTGGTCTTGCACTTCTCAGGAACTGTTTTACTTTTTTAGACACTACATTCTGCCCCACAGTAATCAAAAGATCCGGAGCATAGGTTTTAAAATCTTCTTCTGTAAAGTTGAAGATATAACGGTCTATATGTCTGAAAAACTTTTCATGATATAAATTAGAATTTGCTTCACTCAAAACAACCACAGAATGGTTTTTAACCAGTTGTGTCAACTGATTTTCCAACTCCGGACTATAATCTCTGGTTCCCACCAATATCATAATTCTCTGAGAGGTATGCCACTCTGCAATCAGATTGGATGGAATTTCATAGTCTTTATGTTTAATGGTCTTTTCAACCGTTGGGAAGGTTGGAAGTTCTGATACCAATTCATACAATGGTTCTTCCAGAGGAATATTGATATGTACCGGACCTTGCTTTTCAAAGCAAAGCTCAATCGCCTTTTTTATCGTATCGAAATTAATATCTTCCGCATTCTCTTTACTGTCTTCCAGCAATTGGAAGTCTCCATAAGAATGCTGGTGAAAAACATCTTTCTGCCTGATAGTCTGCCCATCAAAAATATCAACAAAATCCGTTGGTCTGTCAGCCGTTAGAACTAAAAGCGGAATATTCTGATAAAATGCTTCTGTAATGGCAGGATAGTAATTCACCACCGCAGATCCGCTGGTACAGGTAACTGCTACTGGTTTTTTCTCACTCTTAGCCATTCCCATTGCAACGAAGGCAGCACTTCTTTCGTCTACGATACTGTAGCAGTTGAAGCTGTCTATTTCTGAAAAATGAATCGCCAAAGGAGCATTCCTTGATCCCGGTGAAATGACAACATCTGCAATTCCGTACTGCTGAAGAAGATGTGCAAGTATTTGGATACTTCTCTTAGAAGAATATTTTTTCATACAGCAAATTTAACTTATAAATAATGATTTTAAAATCATTTAATTTAAAAAAAATGTAATTTTGCTATTCGTAAATTTCTAAAAATGGATAAAATACCTAGTGTAGACCTGCGTGATTTCCTTTCGGACAACCCGGAACGCAAACAGAAATTTGTAAATGAAATCGGAAAAGCTTATGAAGAAATTGGTTTTGTAGCCTTAAAAGGCCACTTTCTTGATGACAACCTTGTAGAAGATTTATATGGAGAGGTAAAAAACTTTTTTGACCAGCCAGTGGAAACGAAACAAAAGTATGAGATTCCAGGAATTGGTGGCCAGAGAGGATATGTAGGATTCGGTAAAGAAACTGCAAAAGGTTTCAAAAAAGGAGACTTGAAAGAATTTTGGCACTTCGGGCAGTATCTGTCTGATGATTCAAAATACAAAGCTGAGTATCCAGACAATGTCATCGTTGAGGAACTTCCAAAATTCAACGAAGTAGGTAAACAAGCCTTCCAGATGCTTGAAAAAACCGGGCAGTATGTTTTAAGAGCACTAGCTTTACACCTTGGTTTAGATGAGTTTTATTTTGACGATAAAATCGCTGAAGGAAACTCCATCTTAAGACCTATTCACTACCCGCCAATTACTGAAGAACCAGATGATGCGGTAAGAGCAGCAGCCCACGGAGATATTAATCTTATCACTCTTTTAATGGGAGCACAAGGAAAAGGTCTTCAGGTTCAGAACCACAACGGAGAATGGATCGATGCTATTGCAGAACCAGATGAGTTGATGATTAACGTTGGAGATATGTTATCAAGACATACTAACAACAAATTGAAATCTACGATTCACAGAGTGGTAAACCCGCCAAGAGAATTGTGGAGTACTTCAAGATATTCAATTCCTTTCTTTATGCACCCAGTAAGTGCGATGTCATTAAACGCTCTTGAAAACTGTGTAGACGAAAACAATCCAAAGTTATACGAAGACACTACTGCAGGAGAATTTTTACATGAAAGACTTATCGAATTAGGATTGATTAAAAAATAATCATAAATGAATAATAGTCAGTAATTAAATTACTGACTATTTTTTTATTTATCCCGTTATACAGTAAAACTCCGGACAAGGAGTAGACTGTATAAAAGTTCCCCACGGGCAAATACAGGTATAGCTACTTCCACCACCGGTGCCGCCACCGCCGCCCGGATCAATTACATAGGGTACACATTTTCCTCCGGAACATATATATCCGGGCGCACAGCCACCTTCACCAGGCCCACCTCCTTCAAAACAATAGGCAGGTCCTATGTCACCCGCTATCATTTTCTTTTGTTCATCTCTGGAAAGTTTTTTGAAATTTTTCATAGTTTGATGTTTCGTTTTTCCTACTCTATCAGCTTTTCGGATACCGCTTTTCTAAAATTAGAATTTATTTATCTAATATTCAAATATTTACAATTGAAATTTACGTTGGATTAAATTTTTAGTAACATTTTAAATAAATTCCATTTTTTAATACCCATCACTTTATTTAATTGAAAACATTTTAATTAATTTTGTTTTACTATCAAATTTTTAATTAAAACAATATGAAAAATCTAAAAAAACTAAGAAAAGACCAATTGAAAGGTATTTCCGGAGGAGCTAATTTCCCAGGAGTTGAATACTGTCTGTATGCTTGTAATGGTACGATCATTTGTGCCGTCTGCAGTGATGATTTCAAATGCCCTGTTACAGGTGAGGAAATAATGTAATTCTCTTATTAGAATGTAATTAACCGTTTCTTATGAAGCGGTTTTTTTTATTGTCCAGTATTCTCACGCAACAACGAAATAAAAAACTCATAAACAAATACTTAAGAATATTTTCATATCTTTATTTAAACCAAAATCAAACTATATGAAAAATTTAATAAAATTAAGTAAAGACAAATTGAAAATAATTTCCGGGGGAATAAGTTATCCATATCCCGGTGAATGTTTTTATGTGTGCAGCGATGGAATACAATATAGAGCACTGTGCAGATTGGAATTCATTTGCCCCGATGGCGAACAGCCTATTATTTACTAGAACTAATAACCGCTCCTTTTTTGGGCGGTTTTTTATACTTTAATCAAACAGTCTCAACTGCTGGTCCTTCGTTCCTGTAAAGTTGGCTATTGATAGTTTGGGAAACTCTTTTCCTTCAAAAAACTTTTTCCTCCCTATTTTAAAGGTCGTATGTATCATTTCAGCAATATTCCCCTCTCCTCTCTGTCTTTCAAAATATCTTTTATCACCTAACTTTCCGCCACGCATAGAACGGATCAAATTTAATACTTTCTGCGCCCTGTCCGGAAAGTGAGATTCAATCCAATTGACAAAAACAGGCTCTACAGTATCATTTAGTCTCACCAATGTATATCCGAATCCCAAAGCACCTGCATCAGAAATAGATTTCAGAATATTCAAGGGTTCATCACTGTTCAACCCAGGAATAATAGGCGCTACCATGACATGAACGGGGATTTTATTTTCAGAAAGAATTTCAATGGCCTTCAGTTTATTGGGAGCAGAGCTTGTTCTCGGCTCCATCTTTCTTCTTAATTCCTCGTTTATGGTAGGAATGCTTAAAGAAACTGAAACAAGATTCTGTTCAGCCATTGGCTTTAAAATATCCAAATCCCTCAATACCAATGCGTTTTTTGTCAGAATATTGACAGGATGTCTGTAATCAAGACAAACCTGCAGAAGTTTTCTGGTAATTTCGAATTGTCTTTCGGCAGGCTGGTAGCAGTCGGTATTTCCGGAGAGCAAAATAGGAGCGGCTTTATAGCCTCTTTTTTGAAAAAACTTTTTCAGCAGTTCAGGAGCATTTTTCTTTACCATGATCTTTCTTTCGAAATCAATTCCGGCACTGTATCCCCAATATTCATGAGTAGGTCTGGCAAAGCAGTAAGAACAACCGTGTTCACATCCTTGATAAGGATTCATAGAATACTCCATAGGAAGGTCTTCACTTTTCACCTGATTCACAATGGTTTTTGGAAATACTTCAGTAAAAGAGGTCTTCACCGTTTCGAAATCTTCATCTTCAGGTTCATAGGTATACCTGTCGAAACGGTTAATAACGTTTCGCTGAGCTCCCTGACCTTTTATGAAATTTTCGTTTGACATTCTGATGTAAAATTAGAATGGATTTTTTATAAAATAATGAACTTTAACATTTAAGTTTTCCACAAAAAAATCCAACACTTTCAAAAGTGTTGGATTTAAACATAATTTAATATATTTTTTTACTACTTCAGCGCGTAAAACTCCACTCCGTGTGTTTCGTCGTCGTGGTTTTTTTCATCAAAGTGTCTGTGATAGTCTGAATAACTGTCACTATATTTTTTATCTTTTTTAGTCAATATTTTTTTGATGCTTATTAAACTTAATACTGCCAAAAGACCAACTCCCCCTGCCAGTAAAACTCCAACTTCTTTTTTCATATTTTCTTTGATTTATTGTGATGAGTATTGCAAAAAGTGTACCTATTTGACTGTTCCGAATTATAAATTTTGTTAACATTAAACTCTATTTTTAAGAAAATTATAATCCACTATTTTTCTTATCTTTAGAAAAGCAATGGTTTAATTATTGTACTTATTAACAAAAATTGTATTATGGAAAATCCAGAAAACATCGATCAAATGACCACGTTAAGTCAGGTCATGAAAAAGCTCTCTGAGAGAGGGATACAGAGGGAATTCAGAATGAATGAAAACTGTGAAATGAAATTTGAAAATTCTGAAAAAATTTATCAGCCTTCCGAATTAACCATTTTAAAAACCTACCGTTTTGAAGGAGACAGCAATCCCGATGACAATGCGGTATTATATGTGGTAAAAGATGATGCCGGAAACCGTGGAATGATCATTGATTCCTATGGTGCAGACAGCAATTATCCTGGCGAAAAGTTTGATGAATTCCTAAGAGATATCCCAGTTCACGAAAGTGATGAGTTCAATTTCTAGACACAGAACCCAATATATTATTTTTTAAACCATTAAGGCGATTTTAATTAAAATAAAATTACTTCCTGCTAATTTTATGGTTACACTTTAATGGTTTAAAAAATTATTTCTCTTCAGCATTCTCTTTCTTTTTAAAAATACCATTCAAGAACCCTGTTTTCTCCTTTTTATCTTCCGGAGATGGTGAAGCATCTTTTTTATGCTTGATTTCTTCTTTGATACTTTTTACCGACTGTTTCATGTCCTTTACTGATGAAACAGCATTTTTAACTTTCTGCTCTGTTTTTTCTACATTTTTTCCAATGAGAGTTTTCTTCAATCCCTGTTCTATCCCCTTCCAAAAAAGGTTAAAGAAGGATTTTGTTGGATCACGCTCCACATTTTCTACCGTTACTGATTCCGGATAATTTCCTGAGTTTGATTTTAAAAAAACATTAGCCACTGCCGTTAAAAAACCTTTCTTTTCGTGATTATTTTTGTTCAGGACAGCAATCTTCAGGTCTTTATGCTTTAAATTAAATGTTCCGTGTAATCCGGCCGGATTTCCTTTAAAATTAAATAACATCTCCTGAATAGTTCCCGCAGTAGCCGTTACATGCAAATAAGGTCTGATAAACGGATTAATTCCATTCGCAGGAAGGTTGGAGGTTTTTCCTGAAATCGTAAAAGTATCATGCTGATCTGCAACATCAAAACCCCAGTTCACAGAAAGCGGCGATAAATTCATGAATGAACAGTTAATATTGATATCCACTTTGGTGGGTTTTCCTTTTGCTTTTGCCGAATTCAGATTCTTAACATTCATATTAAAATTACTGAATGTAAGTTTCCCCGGCCCCATACTTTCGGGAGTATCTTCCTCGTACACTAAAACAGAGTTCTTCAGATCCAGCGTATTGATATTCATAGGGATTTTAATGGAACGAAGCATTTTAGAATACAATGCCTTGATCTTTGGGTCATCCTTTGGAATTTTACTTCTGAAAATATTAGCATCCGCAGATTGAACCACCATATGAGAAGCATTGATGAATTTATGATCGGAAAATAAGTCCCAATCACCTTCTGCTGTTATCTGACCTGCTTTCAAATCATACAAATCCCTCTCCACAGGGATCATTTTGATAAACTGGCTTCTTGAAACGAGAGGTTTCATTGCAAAGTTATTGATCTGGACTTTATTCTTGTTCAGTTTTAAAAGCCCAAGACTGAGATTGTAAAATTGAGTTCTGTAAGCAAAATTACGTGTTGTCAGAAAGTAATCTTTGACCCTAAAAGAAAGCCCTTGATGATTTGTTTTGGGGCTTATTTCAATATCATTTACAGTAGCATTCAAATCATGGAATGCTAATGGCTCTTTTCCTTTATCATAAGTAATATTAGAGTTCTTTAAGGAAACTTTTCTGATGATGGCAGATTGTAAAATACCCGGGCTGGTCGTTTTCTTCGGTTTACTTTCCCCTGCATTAATGATTCCGTTTGCATTTTCAATCAGAACGTCTTTAATGTCAAGATTCAGTTTTTTATTAATGAATTCCAGTTTATTGATATTAAAAGCAATATGATTGGATTTTAAATCTATTGTTGTTTTTCCGTTGGCTTGTGCTCCCGGAGTTAATGAAAGATCTTTAATTTCTCCGCTGGTAGGCTTCAGTGCAATACTTCCAATGGCAATATTCTGATGATCAGCATAGATAATATCTTTCCCGGAGAATGTAAAATCCTTATATCCAACCGGAATCACCTGCTCGGAAGTCTCTTTATTGAATCTAAGCTGATTGATATTCAGATTCAGGTTTCCTGCAGATAAAAACCTGCTTCCGTCAGCCTTATTGACTTGTGCTACAGCATTTTTAAGTTTTATATTCTCTAAATTAACTTCAAAGTTCGACTTCTTCTCTTCCTTCTTAATGTTTTTCACGCCGGTATTATAGACCGTAAAAACCGGATTTTGAAAATCTGCATCAGAAAGGGAAACTTTATTTTTATTCAAAACCACATCCTTAAATTCCATTTTAGGAATGGTAAATTCAAAAAGCTGAGTTTTTTGAGGATAAAACCTTTTAAACTGGGCAAAAGACAGGAGCGGAATCAGCTTAAAATTCTCAACAGCCATCTGCCCATCTGTTGTGTTGATAGAGCGAATGGTAACTGCATATACATCATCCGGTCTGAAAAAGAAGTTTTGTCCTTTAATACTGTATCGGTCAAAAACAACCGGCAGCTTATCTTCTACAGACTCTTCCGTCATCTGTAAATTTTCCACCAGGAGATCAAGCTGTTGTACAGATAAAAATTTCTGCTTGGTATGCTTGAAAATGGCAATTTTCCCTGTGTTGATCCTGATATTCTCAAATAAGAAAGGATTTCTTTTTTTTCCTGTTTTCTGGTCCACAGGTTTTGCCAAAATGACATTTAGGTTAGGTTTTGCCAGCAGCAGATCAGATGAACTTATTGTTTTATTGAAAATAGCATCATAAATCCCAAAACGGCTGACCTTTAATGTATCAATGGTTCCTTGAAGCCCAATAACATTAGCATTTTGTGGATTTTTACTGTTGACGGAAATTCCGGTTGCCAGAATATTTCCGGTGCTAAAATCCACATCCAGACTTTTGTAGGAAACTCTATAATCCGTATTATTTTTTATATACGTCGGAAGCTGGGTTTTAAGCCAAAAGTTCAGCCCGAAATTCGCAGCAAGAAGAAGAGCTGCAAGGATTCCGAAACTGATTAATAGTCTTTTAACCCATTTTTTCATATTTGTGATTTGGTTGAATATTTAATGAAATTAATTTTTGATTTCCAGCTCTATCACATAGCCTTCATGTCCTCTTACATTGATAAAATTTCCACCTTCAAATCCCAGATACTGTCCTTTTACTCCGGTAAGTCTCCCTGTAAATTCCGGTTTCTTATCTAATGTAAATGAAGTTACTTTCTCTGGTTTTTCAAAAGGATAATCAAATCTCCACAATTCTTCTCCTTCACTGTAGAATTTTTGGAAATCTTCTGGGAAATGATCTTTTATCTTTTGTCTGAAATCTGCAAGATCCACTTCATCTTCAAAATCATCCTGAAGCATTTTTCTCCAGTTTGTTTTATCTGCTAAGTGCTCTTTTAGGGCAACTTCTATCATTCCTGCTTCATAGCGGTTTTCAGTTCTGGCAATAGGCAGTGCAAATGTGGCTCCTTGATCAATCCATCTTGTTGGGATCTGGGTATTTCTGGTCACCCCCACTTTTACATCTCCGGTGTATGCCAGGTATACAGTGTGAGGCTGAAGCTGAATTTCTTTTTCCACTTCCAGATCACGTTCTGCTACACCTAAATGAGCAGTGGAAAGCTCCGGACGGATGATCGTATCACTGGCATAAGGGCTTTCAAAAAAGCAGTTTTTACAGAAGCCCATTCTATAGATAGGCTTATTTTCACCACAGTTTACACATTGAAACCCTACATGCTTAATGCTTAATTCCTTTCCCAATAACTCATTAATATGTATTAAATCTCCTGAAAGATTCAGATAATATTGGATGGGTTTAGCATCATAGCTTATCATTTTTAAAATTTGCCCTTGAAACTGCATATTATATTTATATTACTTTTTTACGTAAATTTAATGATTATATTTTTCAAAAAGTAAAATTTATATTTTTGTATACATAAAAAACCATTGATGATTTATCTTGTAACAGGCGGTAGCGGGTTCATCGGTTCCCATTTAGTTGAACAATTATTAAGAAATGGACATTCTGTCATAAACATTGACAATTTTGATGATTTCTATAGCTATCAGGTAAAAATTAAAAATACTTTAGAGTCTATTGATAAAATTTCGGATTTTGAATTTTCAGATAAAGAAGCTGATATTCAACGTCTGATTTCCCTATCTCATTCCGATAAATATTCCCTCTACTATCAGGATATCAGAGACAAAAAAGGACTTGAAAACATTTTCAGGAGCCACCCTATCGATATGGTAATCCATCTGGCTGCATTAGCAGGTGTTCGCCCTTCTATTGAAAGGCCTTTGGAATACGAAGAAGTCAACGTTCGTGGTACGATGAATCTTTGGGAACTCTGTAAAGACTTCGGCATTAAAAAATTTGTTTGTGCGTCTTCATCAAGCGTTTATGGAAACAATGAAAAAACTCCTTTTGCAGAAACAGACAATGTAGACAACCCCATTTCTCCTTATGCTGCTACAAAAAAAAGCGGGGAAATCCTGGGCCATGTTTATCATACTCTTTATCATATTGATATGATCCAGCTTAGGTTCTTTACAGTATATGGGCCAAGGCAGCGTCCGGACCTTGCCATTCACAAGTTTACAAAGCTTATTTCAGAAGGCATTGAAATCCCTTTTTATGGTGATGGAACAACGGCCAGAGATTATACGTATATTGATGACATTATTGACGGAATCATTAAATCTGTCTTTTATTTAGAAACTCATTCCGATGTATATGAAGTCATTAATCTGGGAGAAAGTCAGGTAGTCACTTTAACGGAAATGGTTGCTGCCCTAGAAGATGCTTTAAAAATGACAGCCCATCGAAAAATTCTGCCAATGCAGCCGGGAGATGTCACAAAAACCAATGCCGATATTACCAAAGCAAGGACATTAATAGGATATAAACCTGACACAGACTTCCAAAATGGCATAAAAAAATTTGTGGAATGGTTTTTGAGAAAACGACAATAAGTAAATTACTGACATGGCTGCCATACAGTTGGTGACAGTGATTTATAAGAAAAAATTATAAAAAGAATTGAAAATCAAGTATAAAAAAGTTTATTATACAACCTATTTTTATACTTTTGCAAAAAATTAGAAAATTATGTACTGGACATTAGAATTAGCTTCATATCTAAGTGACGCACCTTGGCCAATGACAAAAGCAGAGCTTATTGACTACGCAATCAGAACTGGTGCACCTATGGAAGTAGTAGAAAACCTTCAGGCCATTGAAGATGAAGGAGAGATTTATGAATCTATTGAGGAAGTTTGGAGTGACTATCCTACTGACGAGGATTTCCTTTGGAACGAGGACGAATATTAATAAAGCGATAAGCTTTAGGCTGCTGGCTTAGAGCTTTTTTGCCCTTTTTTATATAGTAACTACACGATAAGCGTGTCATTAAAACGCTTAAAGCATCTTGCATTAAGCATAAAGCAAAAAATTTATGAGTTTTTTAAACAAAGTTCTTAAAGGGTTTTTGGGAGACAAAAAAGCGCAGGACCTAAAAGAAGTAAAAAAAGTTGTAACAAAAATCAAGGCTGTAGAACCAAACATTCAACAATTGTCGGATGATGGTTTGAGACAAAAAACTGCTGAGTTTAAAGCAAATATTAAAAATGCTACCAGCAAGATCACAGCTCAAATAGAACAGATTAAAGAGCAGATAAAGAACTCAACAAATGTTGATGAGAAAGAAGCTCTTTTCACAAAGATTGAGTCTCTTAAAAAAGAATCATACGAAATTGAAGAGAAAGTTCTTACCCAGATCCTTCCGGAAGCTTTTGCATTGGTAAAAGAAACGGCAAGAAGATGGGCACAGAACGGGGAGATTCGTGTAACAGCAACCGATTGGGATAGAGAATTAGCTGCTGCAGGAAAAGATTTCGTTAGCATTCAGGGAGACCAGGCTGTTTGGAAAAACTCATGGGATGCTGCCGGAACTCCAGTAGTTTGGGATATGGTCCACTATGATGTTCAGTTTATCGGAGGTATTATTCTTCACAGCGGTAAAATTGCCGAAATGGCAACCGGTGAAGGTAAAACTTTGGTAGGAACATTACCTATTTACTTAAATTCACTTCCGGAAAGAGGGGTTCACGTAGTAACCGTGAATGACTATCTTGCGAAAAGAGACTCCGCTTGGATGGGACCTCTTTACCAGTTCCATGGAATGTCTATCGACTGTATCGATAACCACCAGCCGAACTCAGACGGAAGAAGAAAAGCATATAACTCAGATATTACTTACGGAACAAACAACGAATTTGGTTTCGATTATCTGAGAGATAACATGGTGACTTCACCTTCAGAACTGGTACAAAGAGAATTGAACTTTGCGATCGTGGATGAGGTGGATTCTGTATTGGTGGATGATGCAAGAACACCGTTGATTATTTCAGGTCCGGTTCCTCAGGGAGACAGACAGGAATTCGACGTTCTTAAACCTTCTATCGACAGAATTGTTGAAGTTCAGAAAAAAACGGTTTCTGCCATTTTCAATGAAGCGAAAAAACTAATCGCGGCAGGAAATACCAAAGAAGGAGGATTCAAATTGCTTCAGGCATACAGAGGTCTTCCTAAAAACAGACAATTAATCAAATTCTTATCGGAAAGCGGAAACAGAGCATTGCTTCAGAAAGTTGAAGCTCAATACATGCAGGATAACAACCGTGACATGCCGATTGTAGATAAAGACCTTTATTTCGTAATTGAGGAGAAAAACAACCAGGTAGACCTTACAGACAAAGGTGTTGAATACATGTCTCAGGGGAATTCTGATCCAAACTTTTTCGTTCTTCCGGATATCGGAACTGAAATTGCAGAAGTAGAAGCTAAAAATTTATCTAAAGAAGAAGAATTTGAAGCTAAAGAAAAACTTTTCAGTGATTTTGCTGAAAAATCTGAAAGAGTTCACACGATGAGCCAGCTATTGAAAGCGTACACATTATTTGAAAAAGATGATGAATATGTAGTAATTGATGGCGAGGTAAAAATCGTTGACGAGCAGACTGGTCGTATCATGGAAGGAAGACGTTATTCTGACGGTCTTCACCAGGCGATCGAAGCGAAAGAAAATGTAAAGATTGAGGCTGCTACTCAAACTTTTGCAACCATTACGCTTCAGAACTATTTCCGTATGTATAACAAACTTGCGGGGATGACTGGTACTGCTGAAACTGAGGCTGGTGAGCTTTGGGAGATCTACAAATTAGATGTTGTGGTAATTCCAACCAACCGTCCTATCTTAAGACATGACAGACAGGATTTAGTTTTCAAAACTAACAGAGAAAAATATAACGCTGTAATTGAAGAAATTGAAAAATTAACGGCAGAGAAAAGACCTGTACTTGTAGGTACAACTTCTGTTGAGATTTCTCAGTTGCTTTCAAAAGCCCTTCAATTAAGAAAAATCCCACACCAGGTATTGAACGCGAAGCTTCACAAAAAAGAAGCAGAAATTGTTGCAGGAGCCGGACAGCCGGGAGTTGTAACCATTGCAACGAACATGGCAGGTCGTGGTACGGATATTAAATTATCTAAAGAAGTAAAAGAAGCAGGAGGTTTAGCAATTATCGGTACTGAAAGACACGATTCAAGACGTGTTGACAGACAGCTAAGAGGTAGAGCTGGTCGTCAGGGAGATCCGGGAAGTTCTCAGTTCTATGTATCTCTTGAAGATAACCTGATGCGTTTATTCGGTTCTGAAAGAATCGCTAAAATGATGGACAGAATGGGACATAAAGAAGGTGAAGTGATTCAGCACTCTATGATCAGCAAGTCTATTGAAAGAGCTCAGAAAAAAGTAGAAGAAAACAACTTCGGAACAAGAAAAAGACTTCTTGAGTATGATGACGTAATGAACAAACAACGTGACGTAATCTATAAGAGAAGAAAGAATGCTCTATTCGGAGATCACCTGAAATACGACATTACGAACATGATTTTCGATGTAGCGAACTCTATCGTTGCGAAAGGAAAAGCTACAGGAAACTATAAGGATTTTGAATACGAAATCATCAAAACCTTTACCATGGAATCTCCTGTTTCTGAAAATGATTTTAAGAATAAAAATGTTCAGGACTTAACAAATATCTTATTCAAAGCGGCTCAGGAAGATTACCAGATGAAGCTGAACCTATTGAAAGAAAAATCATTCCCAATCATTGAGAATGTATACCAAAACCAAGGTTCAATGTTTAAGATGATTCAGGTTCCTTTCACAGACGGACATAAGACAATGACCATTGTGGCTGACTTGAAAGAAGCTTATGAAACTAAGTGCGAAAGTTTGATCAACGACTTTGAAAAGAACATCACTTTATCCATCATTGATGAAAACTGGAAGCTTCACCTTCGTGAAATGGATGACTTAAGAAGATCTTCTCAGGGAGCTGTTTATGAACAAAAAGATCCACTTGTAATTTACAAACAGGAATCTTTCCATTTATTCAGTGAAATGATAGAGAAATTAAACAAGGAAATTATTTCTTTCTTATACAAAGGAGAAATTCCTGCATAAGAAATAATTAACGATATTATTAAAAAAACCGCTCTGGCATTGGCCGGAGCGGTTTTTTATTATGAATTGTATAATAGTTTTATGATAAATATCAATATTGTTTTTTATTTAGAATAGTTAAAAACAATATATTTGCATAAAATTTGAGTTTCATGAAAAACGTACTGATCTGTGCTTCTATTCTAGGTTCTATAATAACCTTTGCACAGGAAAAGGATTCTATTACATCTAATGATATTGAAGAAGTTGTTGTTAATGGAAGGTATTATCAGAAGTACAAACTTAATGAGGTTTCAGGCTCGTTAAGAATTCAAACCCCAGTTCTTGAGCTTCCGCAGAATGTACAGTCAGTAAGTTCACAGGTTCTTTCCGATCAGATTACATTAAACATGTCAGAAGGAATTGTTCGTAACGTAAGCGGTGCCAGAAAAGTAGAACACTGGGATAATGTTTACTCAAACGTTCATATGAGAGGTGCAAGTATTGCAACTTTTATGAATGGAATGAATGTATCCTCTACCTGGGGGCCAATTAATCCCGATACCTCTATTATTGACAGGATAGAATTTGTAAAAGGACCCGCAGGATTTATGGGTTCCATGGGAGACCCAGCCGGATTCTATAATGTAGTAACTAAAAAACCAACAGGAAAATTTGCCAACACTGTACGATTCACAACAGGAAGCTATAACCTTTTCAGAGGAGAAGCAGATTTAGATGGAGTTCTTGTTAAAGATGGTATTTTAGATTACCGCATCAACTTAATGGGAAGTTCTAACAAATCCTGGGTAGAAAATGATAAGACAAGCAAAATTATTGTTGCGCCATCCATCACTTTCAGACCAACAAAAACAACTACGTTTACGGCTCAATATAACTATCAGTATTTAAAATTCAATCAACCGGGAGCTTATCTGATGTCTAATGACGGCTATGCTTCACTGGATGTGCATACAAACTTTAATGATCCCAACTTCAAACAGACTGAAGTAAGAGACCAGAGCTTATTCTTAAGCTTAGACCAGAAGCTTTCGCAAGACTGGGTTTGGAGCACACAATATGCTTATATGGACCTGAACTATGACGGAGGTTCCTGGTGGGGAACTTTTGACTCAGCCAATAAAAATGTTTTAAACAGAACATTAAGCAACTGGCAGGCAAAAGGGAAAAATCATATTTTCCAGACTTACGTAAGAGGAAAGCTTAATACAGGAAACATTGTTCATAAAATTATTGCAGGATTTGATTACGGAGACAGAAAATACATTGCAGATTTTTCTTCCTACTCAAAAATTGTTGATGGTGAAGAAACCGCAGTATTCCCTATTGATATTTATAATGTACAGTATGGAATAGATCCTTCAAAACTTCCATCTTCTGATTTTTATACATTAAACACTTCAGCCCCATTCTACAATGATCAGGGAGTCAAATACACTTCTTATTATGCTCAGGATCAAATTGAAATGCTTGATAATAAACTAAGATTAACATTGGCTGGAAGATATACAAATGGTAAAACCTATTCTGCATATCCTAACCTTAGCCCAGGCACCCCTATTGTTCCTGATAGCGCCGGTGAGTTTACACCAAGAGTGGGAGTAAGTTATTCTATTAATGAAAACTTCTCAGCTTATGGTATTTATGATAAAACATTTACACCACAATCCGGAACAGGAATTAATAAAACTAAGATTACAGATCCATTCAGAGGGCAGAATATTGAATTTGGATTGAAAAAAGACTGGTTCGGAGGAAAATGGAACACGACATTTGCCGTATACGAAATAAGAAGAAAGAATATACTTGTTTCCGGGCCTAAAGAGCAAAACGACGGAAATCCATTCCAGATAGCTTCCGGAGAACAAAGAGCTAGAGGTTTTGAAACCGATATCAAAGGAGAAATTGTAAAAGGGCTGAATATAATTATCAACTATGCTTATACAGATGCCAAAACAATTAAAGATACAGATCCCGCAAGAATTGGCGTTCAGTCACCAGGAAATGCAAAAAATGTACAGAATACATGGGTAAACTACAGATTTGAGCATGGCCTTATGAAAGGTTTCGGGATTTCTGCGGGGTACCAGTATCAGGGGGGAAGGCAGTCATGGTATGGTGTAGATGCTAAAAAGGATCAAAGCCTGCCAGATTATTTTGATACCAACTTCGGGATTTCCTATGTTGCTAAAAAATTTGATGTTAATCTAATGCTGAATAATGTACTTAATAAAAAGCTTTACAGTGGATACAGAGGAGATGCAGGTGAATATGCATGGATATATAATGCCCCTCGTAACTGGAGATTATCAATCGGATATAAATTCTAAAAAACAAAGGTTAGCCTTCTCGGGGATTAACTTTTTACTATGAGAAAAAAGCATCATCATAAAAAGAAAATTTCTCCAACAAAGAAATGGTCTGCCAAACTGCATTTGTGGTTTGGTTTATCTGTTGGTATCATTGTTTTCATAGTCTCTCTTACAGGGACTTTGTATGTTTTTAAGGATGAAGTACAGAATATCCTCCGTAAAGATGCGATGTATGTACAACAAACAACCTCTGATCAAAAGCCATTACCGATTCATATCCTTCGGGAAAAGGTAAGCCTGGAACTCAATGAGAAATTCCCGATTAACTCTGTTGAAATATCATTGGACAAAGAAAAATCTTATCGCTTTTTATATTACGAAAAGAATAAAAAAGGCTGGAATTACTTTCAGGAAGTCCTTATCAACAAACAGGTCTATGTAAATCAATACACCGGACAAATTCTGGCAGTATACAATGAAAAATATGACTTCTTTAATATTTTAAAGTACATTCACTGGGGGCTGCTTTTAAATTCAGATTGGGGAAAATATGTAGTAGGAATTCCTACTGTTCTTTTCATCTTGATGCTCATTACAGGAATCATTCTTTGGTGGCCTAAAAACAAAAATGCAAGAAAAGGCAGGTTCTGGTTCAACTGGGAAAATGTAAAAAACTGGAAACGCAAAAATTATGATCTTCATAATGTCCTGGGATTCTATGCTTCATTCATTGCATTGTTAATGAGCATTACCGGGATCTATTTTGCTTATCCCTACGTGAAGAATGCTTTCAATTACACTTTATCCGGCTCCCTTGATCTTCCCAAAGAAAAACAGATCAAATCACCTGATTCATTAATGGCTAAAAGGTCTGATATTTTTGATTTAACAGCACAACAAACTGAAAAACTGTATGCAGCTTCATCCAGCTACAGAATTTCACTCAATGGAAAAAACAAGAAAGGAAAAGAGCTTAAAAACCTTCCGATCACCATTTACGGACAGGAAGGAAGATTCAGTGAGAGAAGCATCCTGACTTTTGATAAATATTCAGGAAAACTACTGGCCAACAAACCTCATCAACAACTGAGCAATGCCGAGAAATATGCTAATGCCAATTATGACCTCCATACAGGATCCTACTTTGGATTATTTGGAAAAATCATCTGGTTTATTGCCGGTCTTATATGTACATCACTTCCTGTTACCGGATTTCTGATCTGGTGGGGAAAAAGAAAGAAACAAGGAAAGAAAATATAATGAAAAAGGCGCTTTTATCAGCTGCGTGCCTGGGAACAATAACAGTTTTTGCCCAGAAAAATGATTCTTTAAACACTCAAAAAGTTGAAGAAGTTGTCATGACGGCTTCCAGAAAAAAAGAGAGTATTAAAGAAGTACCAAGCTCTATTACCATTGTTGGGGAAAAACAGATTCAGTCTCAGTTGACAGTTAATTCGGATATTACAAGCATATTGCAGTATACAGTTCCAAGCTTAGGAACTAATTCCGGACAAACATCCAACACCGGACAAACTTTAAGAGGACGCCAGGTATTGGTTTTAATAGATGGGATTCCCCAATCCACCCCTTTACGAAATGGGGCAAGAGACTTAAGAGTTATTGATCCTTCAGCCATTGAAAGAGTGGAAGTCATTAAAGGGGCTTCATCCATCTATGGAAACGGTGCAGACGGTGGTATTATCAATTATATTACGAAAAGAAATAAAACCAATAAAACGATTTCCGGGATTTCGCAGATCGGCTTCACCGGACAGCGCTCAGGAGGAACATTAGGAGTAAGAGCCAGCCAGCTTTTATCGGGAAAGATCAATAAATTCGACTATACTCTTTCCTTAGCCTATGAAAGAACGGGTTATATGAAAGATGCCAACAAAGTCTATTTAAGTCCTACCTACAGTACTGCAAAAATGGATAACTACAACGGAATGTTGAAGTTAGGATATGATATTAATGACAACCAAAGAATTGAAGCTTCATACATTGGTTATTCCTCAAAATCAGATCTTAATCTTGGGCTAAACACAGGAATATATGGTGTTAGGCCTACTATTGGTGAAGGTCAGGGAAAAGGATTGGAAACAACTCCACAGGGAACTCCAAGGAACCATAACATTAGAGTAAGCTATGATAATAAAAATCTGTTTGCCGGAACCGCATTAAATGTGAACCTTTATTATCAGGATTTTAAAACTGTTTACGGATATAGTGATACCTTTTTCAATGGTGGACAGTCTAATGTTCTTTCTAAAAAAGCAGGAGCAAGATTCAATTTTGACACCCTGCTTTGGAATACTCAAAACTCTCAGGCAGAAATCATCTATGGAGCTGATATTCTGAACGATGAAACAGTACAAAAACTGGAAGACGGCCGTTTCTGGACTCCGAATATGAATATGACCAATATTGCCCCTTTCTTACTGGCAAAAATTGATCTGTTCAAAAAATTAACCATTAAAGGAGGGCTTCGATATGAAAACATCAAAGTAAATGTAGATGATTTCAATACCCTTTCTGTTATTAAAAATAATGGAACATTTACCCCAAGCATTCCGGTAGCAGGAGGAAAATTAAACTACAATGCACTGGTTGGAAATATTGGATTACGCTACAATATTGAGCCATTCATTAACCTCTTCGGAAGCTTTTCACAAGCCTACTCTATCAATGAATTAGGCAGAATCCTGAGAACCTCAACCTCTGAAACCATTAAAAACCTTGAAACAAAACCCATCATTGTAAATAATTACGAATTAGGAGCTACAGGGCAGATTTCCAGCTGGATGAATTATGAGTTAACCTCTTACGTAAGCACCTCTAAGCTTGGAGCTACTTTTGTTCAGAGTGCAGACAGAGCCTTAACCATCAAAAGAGCACCTGAAATCATCTATGGTGTAGAAGGATTTTTACATTTTACACCTCTTAAATGGCTTCAGTTTGGAGGTAGCTATAGCTGGATGGAAGGAATTACTTCTCCTGATGATAACGGAAGCTACTCAGCTAAAATCAATAACAGCAGAATCTCAGCGCCTAAAGTTCTTGCCTATGTACAGATAAAACCAATTTCTGAATTTTTCCTTGGAGTTGATATGCTTCATTCTTTTCAGCAGGACAGGTTTAAACCTAATGCCAATAAGCAATATGCATATGGGGAGGGATTTGTTCCTGATTACACTGTATTTAACCTAAAATTAGGCAGCGAGATCAATAAAAACTGGAAGCTTTCTATAGGAATTGAAAATTTATTCAATAAACTGTACCAGCCCTCTATTGCATGGTGGTCAGCAAGAGACAGTGAGTTTGTTAATGCTCCGGGAACAAGAGGAACTCTTATCATTGAATACAAATTTTAACAGAACTAATCTACCATTATATGAAGAAACATCATCACAAAAAGAAACCGGGATTCTTTAAAAAGTGGTCCTCAAAACTCCATTTATGGTTTGGGCTGGGAATCGGATTTTTAATCTTTATCATCTCTATTACCGGTGCGCTGTATGTTTTTAAGGATGAAGTGGAAAATTATACCCGAAAGGATGTGATCTACCATCACGAGCAGAATATTGAGCAAAAGCAGGTTCTACCCATCCGTGTAATGGAAAAAGCTGTTGCAGAACAGGTAAAAGAGAAATATCCGATCCACTGGGTTAATATCCCTATGGACAAGAAAATGTCCTATATGTTCTTCTGGTACGAGCATAACACGGATGCCTGGAATTATTTTGATGAGTTTCCTATCTATAAGCAAGCTTATGTAAACCCTTATACCGGAAAGGTTCTGAGAGTATATGATGAAAAAAACGGATTCTTCAATATTGTAAAAATGATCCACTGGAGCTACCTCCTGAAGCAGGATTGGGGAACGTATGTGGTTGGAATACCCGTAATTATCTTTATCATTATGCTGATTACCGGAATTGTTCTATGGTGGCCTAAAAATAAAGCAGCAAGAAAACAACGTTTTTCATTTAAATGGAAGAATATCAAGAGCTGGAAAAGAAAGAACTATGATCTTCACAATGTATTAGGATTCTATGCTTCAATCTTTGCCCTTATCTTCTCAATAACAGGGCTCTTTTACGCATTCTTTGTCGTTCAGGCGATGATTTATGTGGTATTTTCCGGAGGGGAAACCGTATATCCTGATTTCTCGCATATTAAAACAAAAGCTCCCATCGAGATGAGGACTGAAACTACTCTGGATAAGATCATTAATACCGTTAAAGAAAAATATCCTGAATCCTACGGCTTTGCGATAGATCTTGGACATGAGCATATGGATGACCACGAGCATCCTAATTTTGAAGTATATGTAAAGCACCTTTCTTACTCCTATCACAAAAGCAGCAGCCTTATTTTTGATGAAAACTCAGGGGAATTACTTCATACCCATGACCCAAAAGACAAAAACTTTGGAGAAAAAGTAGTGAGCGCTAATTATGATATCCACGTGGGAGCTATTTTAGGGCTTCCTACTAAGATCATTGCTTTTATTGTAAGTCTTATCTGTGCCTCACTTCCGGTAACAGGATTTATGATCTGGTGGGGAAGAAGAAAGAAAAAACCGGTAAAAACAGCTTAATCTTTTAAATAATACGAGGTTAATAAGCTATTAATACAATCTTTTTTATAATTTTAGCCCTTAGAATTTAATAATAGAAATGTCATTAATAGATTTATCAAAACAGGTTGCCCTTGGAGTTGACATCGGCGGAACCAATACTAAGTTCGGAATTGTAAACCACCGTGGTGAAGTTCTGGATAAAGGAAACCTTAAAACCGATGCCTATGATAAAGTTGAAGATTTCATCGATGCTTTATATGACCACGTATTCCCTTTAATGGAAAAACATGGTGCAGAAAAACACTTTGACGGAATTGGTGTAGGAGCTCCCAACGCAAACTATTATAAAGGAACTATAGAATTAGCCCCTAACCTGCCATGGAAAGGCGTAATTCCTTTTGCCGAACTGATGACTGCAAAATTCAATTTGCCATGTACGGTAACCAATGATGCTAATGCAGCAGCCTTGGGTGAAATGCTTTTCGGGGCAGCACGTGGAATGAAAGATTTTATCATGATTACCCTTGGAACAGGAGTAGGAAGCGGAATTATCGCCAACGGAAACCTGATCTACGGACATGACGGTTTTGCAGGAGAACTAGGACACACTATTGTAAAACCAGGCGGAAGAAAGCACTGGAGTACAGGATCTGAAGGAAGTCTGGAGGCCTATGCTTCTGCAACAGGAATTACCATCACTGCTAAGAAAATGAGAGCTGAATTCCCGGAATCTATGCTAAATCAATATCCTGAGGACGAGATCAATTCTAAAACAGTATATGAATGTGCTATAAAAGAAGATCCCATCGCTATTGAAGTTTTCAGATATACAGGACAGAAACTTGGAGAAGCATTAGCCAATTTCGTCATGTTTTCTTCACCGGAAGCTATTTTGTTATTCGGAGGCGTTATCAAAGCCGGAGATTTTATCTTAAAGCCTGCCAAGCTTCATATGGAAAGAAATCTACTTCCGATCTTCAGAAATAAGGTAAAACTGGTATTCAGTGAACTGGATGAAGCCGATGCTGCTATTCTTGGAGCAAGTGCTTTAGTTTGGGAAAAATAACTGATATACAAAAAATAATATAAAAAGCGACTTCATAATGAGGTCGCTTTTCTATTTGTCATGAATTCATGAATGAATTGATCATTGCATTCATGGTCTAAGGTACAGCACTTTTATGCAGATTCATACTTACTCTTATCATTAGCATTATCTATGAAAACAATTCACCGGAACCGTGTCAAAATCCATGAAGTTTTTCTTACTTTTGATTAGCATTTTTCATACCCTTTGTGGGCAGAAGAAATGTCATAAAACAATATAATTACCAAAAAATGGATAACAATAATTTAGAAACCATCGTTTTCGGTGGCGGATGTTTCTGGTGTGTAGAAAGCTGTTTCAATCTTTTAAAAGGTGTTGAATCTGCCATTTCAGGATATTCCGGAGGACACAAAGACAACCCGACTTATCAGGAAGTTTGCACAGGGGAAACAGGTCATGCAGAAGTAGTAGAAATCACTTATAATCCTTCGATAATTTCCTACGAGCAATTAATGGATGTTTTCTTCTTCCTGCACGATCCTACTCAACTTAACAGACAGGGTAACGACATCGGAACTCAATACCGTTCCGTAATTTTCTACAAAGATGATGCGGAAAAGCAAAAGGCCGAACAAGCAATCAAAGCCTCTCAGGAATCAGGAAGATGGGCAGGAACTTATGTCACTGAGCTCGCTCCTTTTGAAAAATTCTGGCCTGCGGAACAATATCACCAGGGATATTACAATGAAAACCCTACTCAACCTTATTGCAGTGCTGTGGTAGGCCCTAAAATCCAGAAATTTAAAAAGTATTTTGGGGAATTAGGAATGCTGAATGCAAACTAAAACCTTACATTTTAAGTTTGATTAAGCCAAATTTGTTGATATAAATTCTGTTAAAACGAACTTTAGTCAGTTCCTATTGATATTATTCCAGAAAGGTGACCTTGACATTTAAAATGTCAATATAAAATATAGTAGCGAAGAGGAAATCTCTTCGCTTTTTTTATCGTGAATAGGTAAGGATTTGCTTTTAATTGAACTTTAATTATTCTTCTAATATTGCATTTTGCCCTGCATAATTTTCCAATATTCTTTCTGAAACTTCTTTTAATGTTTTTTCATTTTCAGGGTGTCTTCCAAAACTTGTAAAGAATTCTACATGGTTTTTACTTTTGTTATACCACACTTTTCCTAAGGAATTTGTAGCGGTTAATGTGTCCGGTCTCGTAATTTTCTTGAAATACTTAAACATATATTCATTCATCGGAACAACCTCCACTTGAGAACCTAGAGAACTACTATCTGTTGCCATATATCTATCTTTATCCCAATACATATAAGCTTTATTAATAACAGGAGAATTCCACCCGGACATAAATCCAAAAGATTTAGAATTTTTACCATTAGAGAAAACAACGCCTCCTGTAACCAAGAATAAAACTAAAGTCATTTCTAAAATACCCAATCCATTTTTCCTCATAAAATCAGGTAATAAAACGGTTGGTGTTACAGTGATAATTGTTTGCTGAATTTTATCCGATAGATCTTTAAAACTTAGAGTAAATGTCGTTTTACCGTCACCCTCTATGCTGACCCTATTACAAAAATCGTCAAAACTATCATATCCTATATACCTACTTAAATAATATAGAGCATCATCATCAATATTATAATCTTTATTTTTTTGAACTAAATAGGTATAAAACCGGCTGTATGTTTTATCATCTCTTGAAAAATCATACTGCTCTTCAAACAATAAACTCAAATATTTCGAAACAGCACTTTTATTCTTACGAGGAAGCACATTTTTAGCTGTTTCAAATACCGTTTTTATTAAAAATCTTTTCTTTTCGCACATAATGTTTCAGGTCTTAGTTATTTGTTGTCCAAATTAGACAAAAACAAGACGTGAGAATTGCGGTTTTCCGTAAAAATCAAATACTTACACTACACCTAACTGTCCATCGCCTGTCTGAATATTTGAGTTTATATACAAGATATTTGTAAAAGAAATCAGGAACAAAAAATAACATAAAAAAAATCTAAAAACTGATTTCAAAAATCACCAGATAAAGCGGAGGAAAACTCCGGGTTGGGAAGCAGATGTTTCTCCTCCGTTTTTGAAGGTTCACTTCCCTAAAAAATTAAGAAGCGCTTCGAAATTTTAATTGTGTACAGCCTGAGATAAATACATCTCAGGAGGAAGAAAAACAGTCAAAAAACTTCTAAAATTTTAAGGAATGATCGAGATTATATTGATGCTAATTGGTTTAGCATTCTCAAACAATAATGCCCATACAACAACTGCAAATGATAATAACCCAACTACTGAAACTATTCAAACTCAAAGTGGGGCTTCAGATCCTGGAGGTTCCACAGGAGAAAGTGTGGGAAGCGATACAGGAGGAGAAACAACTCAAACTCCACCAAAGAAATAGTTATTTGGAAAAGATTAAATCCATTAATTAATAAACTCAATAAGAACAGGCATTATGATGTCTGTTCTTTTTTTTTAAATTTATGCTAAAACTTTTCCATGAAAAAAATTTTAACTATTCTTCTATTGATGCTTTTATTCTCTTGCCAAAAAAGTAAAATGGCAATAAAGCCTAACTTATTCTATGACAAAGCATATGAGTTAAATAGCAAAGGAAGAACCGATAGCGCGTATGTATACTATGATAAAGCCGAGGATGTCTTTAGACTTCATAAAGATAGCATAGGAATGGGAAAATGCATTGTTAATAAAGCAATTATTTTAACCGAAAAAGGAGATTATTATGCAGGGCAGGAACTATCACTTAAGGCACAACAATATTTTAACAAAAATAATAAAGATCAATATGCTTATATCTGCTCAAATTACAATAACATAGCAATAGCAAGTAATAACGCAAAAGACTTTCGTAATGCTATAAAATATTATGATTTAGCCATAAAATATGCCGATTCTGAAGAAAATGAACTTACTTATCAAAAGAATAAGGCCAATACTTATAAATATGAAAAGAAATATCCTGAAGCTATTAAAATTTATGAAAGCATTCTTCCCCAAATAAAAAACACTAATAAAAAATTATATGCAAGACTACTTTCAAACCTTGAAAATGTAAAATCTCTAAACAATCCGCATTATAACCCAGAACAGCAATTACTGCAAGCTATTGAAATTGAAAAAGAAATTGATGATAAATGGGCTCAAAATGCTGGATACGCACATCTCGCGGATTACTACATGACTAATGACAAAAAAAAGGCTTTACTATATGCTGAAAATATGTACCAAATAGCAAAGGAAATTAGAAGTCCGGCTGACCGGCTAGAAGCATTACAGAAGCTCATTTTATTGGATTCTGAAAAAAGTGCAGAGAATTTTCAAACCTATTTGTCATTAAACGACAGTATCCAAAGAGAAAAAGATAAAAGTGACAGCAAATTTGCCTTTATAAGATTTGATGTGGAAAAGATTAAAAGAAAAAATGCAGAAAAAGAAGTGGAATTACTATATAAAAATTTTGGCATTGGTGCATTAGTTTTAACATTAATTGGTGGTTTTTTTTGGTTTAGGAAGCGAAAGAAAAGACTTGAGCAAGAAAAAGAAATTGAGGTAAAAAACACACAGCTCAAAATGTCGAAGAAAGTTCATGATGTGGTTGCCAATGGGATTTACCAGGTGATGACAAAGATTGAGAACCAGGAAGATTTTGACCGGGATAAAGCACTTGACGAACTGGAGTTTGTATATGAAAAATCAAGGGATATTTCCTATGATAAAATTGAAGAAGAAAAAGAGTTCAGCAAAGTCATCTCAGAGCTTATCGCTTCCTTTAATAACGATACGGTAAAAACCTTTACCGCAGGAAACAGTCCTACAATCTGGGAGTCCGTTTCTCCCACAGTAAAAGAAGAGGTTTACCAAATGGTCCGTGAGCTGATGGTGAATATGAAAAAACACAGCCACGCCAGTCATGTTGCTCTTAAATTTGAAAAAATAAACAATATCGTTGAGATTCAGTACAAAGACAATGGAATAGGAATTCCGGGGGATCTTATTTATAAAAACGGCTTACTTAATGCGGCATCCCGTATTGAAGCAATCAACGGAACCCTTACTTTTGAAACGAAAACTGAAAAGGGGCTGAAAGTAAATATTTTATTCCCTGTTTCCTAACTATGCAGCCATGTTCAAAAAAGTTTTAATCGTTGAAGATCAGGAAATAATGAACCAGGGAATCCTGAACACGATAAAAGAGTTAAACATCCCGGATTTTGATTATGTAACCTATTGTGATGAGGCATTAAACAGAATCAGAACAGCTTTTGAAAGAAAAAATCCGTATGACTTGCTTATTGCTGATCTATCATTTGACAAAGACCATATTCCCCAGAAGCTTCATTCCGGGCAAGAACTTATTCTTGAAGCAAAAAAAGTTCAGCCGACTTTAAAAGTAGTGGTATTTTCTGTGGAAAAGAAAGCAAAAATAATTGACGACCTTTACAAAATCTATCAGGTAGACGGTTTTGTAAGCAAGGCAAGGCGTGACGGGCAAGATCTTAAAAGTACAATACGAAAAATCTTTAACGGAGAAACCGTAATTCCCCAGGAAGTTCTGAATACAATGCGCCATATTTCTTCCGAGTTTGATGCATATGATATCAAATTGCTTGATCTGTTAGCCAAAGGGCTCAAACAAAGTGAAATAAGTACTTCTCTGAAACAGTGCGGAATGATTCCGTATGGCATAAGGTCTATTGAAAAGAGATTGAACGAACTCAGGGACAGCATCGGTGCAAAAAATAATATTGAGATGATCGTCATCTGCAAGGATATTGGCCTCATCTGATCAGGTCTGCTGAAATATCATTTTTTTGTCCCTTTTACGTGAAACCGTAATGACTAAAAATTAAATGAATATACTTTTGAAGTCTTAACCAATTTTTTAATTAAACCGTATAACCATGTTCAAAAAAATTTTAATTGCTGAAGATCATGAAAGCATCAATATTTCTGTTCAGAAAACCCTTGAGGAGCTGAATATCCCCACAGTAGATTACGTATATTACTGTGATGATGCTATAGGAAAAATTCAGAAAGCATTACGGGAAGAATATCCTTATGACCTGTTGATTACAGATCTGTATTATGACGATGATCATCATGAGCAAAACCTTAAAGACGGAAAAGAACTCATCAGAAAAGCAAAAGAGATACAGCCTGATTTGAAAGTCATTGTATTTTCGGCAGAACATAAAACGGGCGTAATAGAAAATCTTTTTTCAGATTATGAAATCAACGGATATATCCGTAAAGCCAGAAACGATTCAAAAGAACTGAAAAAGGCCATTGCATCTGTATATATCGGCGAAAATTATTTATCTTTTGATCTGAAACAGGATATGAAAAAGTTCAACAGCTATGAGTTTTCTACATTTGACATTACCCTTGTTTCCCTTCTTTCTAAAGGAATCTTACAGAAAAACATACCTATTCATCTGGAAGAAAGGAATATTAAACCCTCCAGCCTGAGCAGTGTTGAGAAAAGATTAAATAGCCTGAAAGAAGACCTTGAAATAAATAGCAATGAGCAGCTGGTAGCCTTCTGCAAGGATATCGGGATTATATAAAAAACAATTCATTTTGTATACAGCCTTTCAAATTTTTTGAAAGGTTTTTTTATTTTTTGCCCGTTTTACGGTTTTCCGTAATAGACTGAAATCTAATGCCCATATTTTTGAATTGTTAAACCAATAAAAATTTTTGTAATGGAAAGAAAACCATTAGGAACAAAAGCGAAGACAGGAGAAACCTGTCCTGAATCCGGAATTTGGAAAGTCATTGGAAATCCATCTACAACAGCTCCAATTTCAAAAGGAAATAGAATACCTCCTTATGGTGGTAAAGCGGTTACTTGGGAATTAATTCAGTACGCTTAACAAGTCTTTATTTCCAGTGATTATTAATAAATATAGTCACTGGATTATCTAATAAATAAAATTAATCATGGGAAAATTCGTAATCACACAAAGAATCAACAAAGAGTATCAGTTTAACCTGAAGGCAGGAAATGGTGAAATTATTCTAACCAGCGAAGGCTATGTCCAGAAAGCTTCTTGTCAAAAAGGAATAGAATCCGTAAAAATTAATTCACAGGATCTCTCAAAATACGATAGAAGAATTGCAAAAAATGGAAAAGATTATTTCGTGTTAAAGGCAAGAAATGGTGAAATTATTGGAAACAGTCAAATGTACAGTTCAAAATCTGGATTAGAAAATGGTATTGCTTCTGTAAAATTAAATGCCCCAACAGCAGAAATTGTTGATGAAACTTTAAAAAACTAAATACTATGGATCTTAAAATTAAACTGGAGCAATTGCATCAGAAAGTAATGGGGCTTAAAGACCAGATCGGAACGGAAGAAGCCACAAAAAATGCTTTTGTAATGCCATTTATACAAATTCTGGGGTATGACATTTTCAATCCCACAGAAGTGGTTCCCGAGCACGTTTGTGATATCGGAACAAAAAAAGGAGAAAAGGTAGATTATGTGATCAAAAATAATGATGAACCTATCTTCATTATCGAATGCAAGCACTGGAAGGAAAGCGCAGATGCCCATAATTCACAGCTTCACAGATATTATCATGTTTCTAAAACAAGATTTGGCGTTTTGACCAATGGAATTGTGTACAACTTTTATACAGATTTGGAAAAACCCAATATTATGGATGAAAAACCGTTTTTTACCATTAACATTGAAGACCTGAAAGACAGCTCCATTAAAATTCTGGAAAGCTTCACCAAGAAAGACTATAACCTTGAGAGCATTCTTGATTCTGCAGAAGCATTAAAGTATATCAAAGCCATCAGAAAGGAATTCGAAAAGGAAATTGAAAATCCATCTGATGAATTGGTAAAACTTTTGGTGAACCGTTTCTTTGAAAAGCCTTTAACAGCCAACAGAATGATTTCTTTCAAAGAATATGCTAAAAAAGCATTAACCACTTCTATTAATGAATCGATCAGTTTCCGGTTAAAATCTGCATTGAGCATCAATGAACAGATAGAAAAAAAGGACGATGATGTGAAACCATCACAATCTATTGATCAAAATAATGATTCTAAAATTATCACCACAGAAGAAGAGCTGGAAGGATTTCAGATTGTAAAAGCAATTCTGAGAGAGAAAATTCCTTCTTCGAGAATTGCCTACCGGGATACTTTATCCTATTTCGGGATCTTATTGGATGATAACAACAGAAAGCCACTTTGCAGGTTACACTTCAATACAACAAATAAATATCTGGAAACTTTCCACAACGGAAAGGAAGCCGGTGAAAAGGTTCTATTAAATACGCTTGACGAAATCTACAACTATAGGAACCAGCTTCATCAGACACTGGAAAACTACGCATAAAATTACTCATCATGAAAAAACTAATTCCATTTATCATACTTACCTTCAATATATTTATCTTAAATTCCTGTTTTAAGGCCAATGACAATGTAGGACATGGCGGAAGATGTACAGGTTCTGCTTATTGTACAGCTTGTTCTAACTGTTCAGGATGCGGGCATTGTAGCAGTGGTGGAACTTGTGGTGTCTGTCGCGGTGGTTCTTCCGGAAAAAGCTCTTCGAAAGACAAGACTAAAAAACATAAACCCTCGGATTCTTACAGATCTTCAAAGCCCCATACCGGTAAACCTCCAAAAGTATTTATTGATAAGGTAAACATCAATCTTAACTCTAACAACAAATACATTGCAGGCATTGCAACAACAAATGTTTATGAGAAACCCACTTTTAAATCTAAAGTAATAACAACAGTGCCTAAAGACACCAAACTAATACAGCTCTCAAAGGAAGGATCATGGTATAAAGTACAGGTTAAATCAAGTGGAAAAGTAGGATTTGTTTTCAATAAAGATGTAAAATAATCAAAAAACAAAATAATATGAACTTAAAGAAATTTTTAAATGAAGAACAGGATCCTCAAGCTGTTGAAAAGCTTTTAGGAAGAATCAACAGTTTACTTACCTCACAAGAATTTGTAGAATATATAGCTGTTCAGAAGAAGCCTGTAATCAATTTATCTCCTGATTGTATTGCTCTAACCAACAGAAGAATTATTTTCTGCCGACCGAAAACCTTCGGCTTATCAATGGATTTTCAGGATTATAATTGGGTAGATATAGCTGATTGTCACATTAAAGAAGGAATTGTTGGCTCAACTTTTACAATGAGAACAACAAAAAACTATACCAATATGATGGATTATCTCCCTAAAAACCAAGCAAGAAAACTATATCAGTTTGCACAGGAAGTAGAAGAAAGGATGCGGGGGGTAAGAAGAGAAAAAAATCTTGAAACATTGAGAGCTTCCGCAGGAGGCGTTACCGTAAATAACGCTACACCTATTATCACTCATCCTCAACAATTTCAACAGGAGAAAAATCCTCTATTGATAGAGAATGAAGATCCCTTTGCCTTGTTACAGAAATTGAAAGATTTAAAAGAGAACGGAATAATTTCTCCTGAAGAATTTGAAATAAAAAAGAACGAAATCTTATCCAGAGTTTAAATTATGAAATCAAAATCTACCACCGCTCTGCTTGCATTTTTCCTTGGAGGATTAGGCATTCACAGATTTTACTTAGGTCAGAATGTTAAGGGAATATTTTACCTGGTGTTTTGCTGGACTTTTATTCCAACATTAATTTCATTCTTTGATTTCTTCGTCTTTATTTTTATGTCTGAAAGCAGTTTTAATTATAAATACAATCTCAAAACAGGATTTTAAACAAACTTTATGAAACCATTTCTCACCTTCTGTGCGTTATGTTGCTTCATTGGTATTTTCAAACTTCCTATAGAATATTATACCTTTCTTAGAATTATTATTTCCATTGGAGCTTTAATGGTTTTATACAATACTCTAAGCTCTAAACAACATTATTTCAGTATAATATTTCTTGTTATTCTCATTCTTTTCAACCCCATCTTTCCTTTTTATTTATACAGGAAAGGAATATGGCTACCCATTGATATTATAACGGGAATATTATTTCTGATGATCAATTTCGTAGAAAGAAAAGAGCTTAAGAAAGAAGAAGAGACTGTCGAAGAATCCTCAGAACATGCAATGCCAATCCATCAAAGAACTGTTTCCAGAGACAGAATTATTAATCCTAAAAAAACAACTCAAGAATAACCATCATGGAAAACAATCAAATAACAGAAAGCCTCAAAGCCCATTTTCTAAGACTCTATCAAATGGCGATCTGTGATGACGATTTTAGTGCATTAGAGCTGAAAATGCTTTATAAATGTGCAGAAGAAAGAGGAATTTCATCAAAAAATTTAGACGAAATCCTTTTAAATCCTATCAATTTAAAATCATTGATACCCCAAACGATCGAGGAAAAAATTGATATCTGTATGACCTCACCGTCATGATCTGGGCCGACGGAATCGTTTCTCCGAATGAATATTCTGCCATGCAAAAGTATGTTCTGATGTTCGGTTTTCTTGAAGAAAATACAACAGCTATTGTAGATTACCTTATTGAAGCTATAAAAATCGGCAAGAATAAAAGCGAAATTTTATATGAATTAAAAAACTAACTCATCATGGATACCACCAGTATAAAAAATTTATTTAAGCTAAAATCTATTCCGATAGAACCCCAGCAGGAACAACTTCCTAAAAACGAGAGTATTCCGGGGGATGAATCTTTCGAAGAAACCCGAAAAAGAACCTATCACGAATCGGGCTACAGAGACAGCTCGCGAACCAACGGAAATCATTCGACCCTATCTATATGTTTAGATGCTGTTTATTCAAAATTTCAGAATGAAGAAAAAGAAATGGTTGAAAAACAGAAAAGTCTTAAAGAATCCTATGTAAACGAACAGAAAAACCGGGAAACTGAAATCAAAGCTTTATTCGTTTCACAGGAGACGAAAGAGGAACAATTACAAAGCAAGAGCACAGAAATTGAGAATCATCAGCACACCATTGAAACATTAAAAGCAGAGATCCTTGATCTTCCCAGAAACCCAGAAAAATACAATATAAAAGCGACAAGAGGAGCTTCTGCAAAATTCTGGATCGGACTTTTTCTTTTGATTCCCATTACCCTATATTTAGGAACATTCTATATCTCAACTTCCTACTCAGCGTTTTTCAAAAGTTTCGATGCAAAAAGTACGATTATCCAGAGTGTTCTAGATGCACAGGCTTTCAGCAAAGCATGGAACGAAGGAGTTATTGAAGGAGCTTTCGTAACATTGATTCCGTTTGTATTTTTAGGGCTGGGTTATTTGATTCACATGTTCTGGGAGAATAAAACGAGAACCAACTATATCAAGCTTGGTTTATTATTTATCGTGACATTTATTTTCGACTGCATTTTAGCTTACGAAATTGAATCAAAATTATATGAATTAAACAAAACTTTTGAATCTCCACCCTTTGATATTAAAATTGCTTTTACCAAAATTCAGTTTTGGGGAATTATTTTTGCCGGATTCATTGTTTACATTATTTGGGGACTGGTTTTCGATTTCGTCATGAAAGAACATCGTGAAAAAGATAAGATTAAAAATGAACAGGAAATCAGACTGAAGAGAATTGAATTCTTTCAGGATAAAATAAATGTTCTGAAAAAGGAAATTGAGGAAATTCTTACAGGTATCGGAAATATAAAAGAAACCATTATCAAAACACGAGGCAGAATCGAAGAGCTTCAGAATATTATCGACGGAGTCATTATTCCAACCAAGGATTACAAACTCTATGCTTCAGAATACGTCCAGGGCTGGATCACGTTTATCGGCGAAAAAATCGCAGTATCGAGAACGGAAAAACAAACGATGATTGATGATTGTATTACCACCTACAATACCAGCCTGGAAGCTGTAGGCGCTAATTCCGATAACCAAAATTTAGTGTATTTATCATCTTTATAACCCGCAGATTATGAAAAAAATACTTTATTTATTACTGTTTATTTCTTTGGCTTCTTGTTGTAAAAACAAAGATGGCGGAAAAAACACTGTAAAGAAAGATTCTGTTGTTGCTGACCCAAACAATATTAATGTCAGCATTTTGATTGATTTATCCGACAGAATTGATCCTAATACCAATCCGAATCCCACAATGGAATATTACCAACGGGACACTGAATATATCAAGGCCATCGAAAAAGGGTTTGTCAATCATATTAAATCAAAAAGAATTATTACCTATGACGATCAGATGCAGGTTTTCTTCAATCCGGAACCTTCAGATCCGAAAATGAATGAGCTTACTAAAGAATTAAAAGTTTCCTTCAATAAAGATACTCCAAGAAATTATTTTGATTCTGTTGATAAAAAATATTCGGAATTACCTTTAAAAATTTATAATTCAGCAATTAAAGATGGAAAATATGTTGGGTCAGATATCTGGGAATTCTTCAAAAATAAAGTGAAAGATTACTGTATAAAAGATGATCGCAGAAACATCCTTTTCATTTTGACCGACGGTTATATGTATCATCAAAATACTAAGTTTGAAGAAAAAAACGAAAATTCATACAGAACATCCTATTTAACAACCAAACTTATAAAAGCCAATAACTTAACAACATCTAATTTTAAAGATACCATTGAAAAAAATAGCTATGGTTTTGTAAAAGCAAATGAGAATCTGAGTAACCTTGAGGTCATCGTTTTAGGAATCAACCCGGAAAAAGGAAATCCTTTTGAAGAAGCTGTTATTAAAGAATACTGGGAAAACTGGCTTAAAGAAATGAAAATTAAAAATTACCAGATCAAATCTGCTGATCTTCCTTCCAACCTGGAACCCATTATCTTAAAAGCGATTTCAGGAAAATAAAAAACACACTCAAAATATTTAACTATTAAAAAAGCGAAGAATATATTTCCTCGCTTTTCTTTATTTCCTAATCATTTCCGTATGCGGAATATCATCCTCCAGATATTTCTTCCCGGTATCCTGAAAACCAAAATCACCATAGAACTTCAACAGATAATCCTGCGCAGAAATCCTGATTTCAGAAGTATGAAAACGGTTTTCTATAGTTTCAACAGCATATTTAATCAATAGCTTACCTAAGCTTTTACCTCTTGCCAGCTCTGTGGTAAGCACTCTTCCTATTGAGGTTTCCTCATATTTTATTCCCTTATCAAAAATACGGCAGTATGCCAATACTTCCCCGTTTTCCTCAGCCCAGATATGAACCGCTTTCTGGTCGTAATTATCCAAATCAGGGTAAGGGCAGTTCTGTTCAATAACAAAAACATCTATGCGGGCCTTCAGAACAGCATATAATTCCGGAACTGTAAATTCATCAAAGGTCTTTATTTTCCACACAATATTACTCATCAAAGCTTACATTATTTTGGATTAAGAAATCATTCGTCGTTTGTATAAAATCTAAAATGGCATCTCCACCCTCCTTCTTTTCAGCTGAAGTAATATATAATTCAGGAAGATCTTCCCAAGTCTTGTGTAATTCCAGCTTATAATCTTCAACATTTTTGATAACAGCATTAGGTTTCAGCTTATCTGCCTTTGTAAACACAATTGAAAACGGAACACCACTCTCACCACACCATTGCATAAAATCAAGGTCTATAGCCTGAGGTTTATGTCTTACATCTACCAGTACAAACAAATTCACAAGATTTCTTCTGTTCAGGATATAATTGGTAATCAGTTTCTCAAAATCCTTTCTCTGAACTTTTGAAACCTTTGCATATCCATATCCTGGCAAATCGGTCAAATACCAGGTCTCATTCACCATAAAATGATTAATCAGCTGAGTCTTTCCTGGAGTCTGTGATGTTTTGGCAAGGTCCTTATGATTCATCATCGCATTGATTAATGATGACTTTCCTACATTAGATCTTCCGATAAAAGCATACTCAGGAATATTCGGTTCAGGACATTCCTGCCATTTTCCACTACTTTTTACAAACGTTGCTGTCTTAATAATCATTTTTGAATATATTTTAGAAAAATAAACCACTAAGAAAAGCTCTTAATGGTTATTTGTTATGTATTTAAACTTTATCTTTTATCCAGTTATAAAGGATTTCATTGAATTCATCAGGTTTTTCCATCATGGCTGCATGGCCGCAATGATCTATCCAGAATAAATCTGAGTTGGGAATAAACTTATGCATATCCTCAGCTACTTCAGGAGGCGTTACATTATCCTGTTTACCCCAGATCAGGCACGTAGGAGTCTGGATCTTCGGAAGGTCGTTCAGCATATTGTGTTTGATGGCACTTCTTGCCAGCATAACTGTTTTGATTCCTTTCATTCTGTCATTCACCACAGCGAAAACTTCATCTACAAGATCTTCAGTAGCAACTTTCGGATCGTAAAAAACCTCTTCCGTTTTCTTTCTGATATAAGATCTGTCATTCTTTCTTGGGAAACTATCCCCGAAAGTTCTTTCATATAACCCTGAACTCCCGGTTAGAACCAAATTCTTTACCAGATCAGGTCTTGCCAAAGTTAAAATAAGCCCTACATGCCCGCCCATTGAGTTTCCTACAATGGTAACAGGTCCTGAAATATGACTTTCTATAAATTTGATGATATATTTTGCTAAAGTGGTGAGATTCGTATTGAGTACCGGCAAATCATAGATGGGCAACTGAGGAACATATACTTTGAATCCTCTGTCCGAAAAAAAATCTACCATTTTATCGAAATTACTCAAACCACCCATTAATCCGTGCAACAGCACCAATGGATGTCCTTCCCCAGCCTCTACATAGGAATATTTCTTTTCTTTTTTTGTACTAAATATCATATAATGCCTTAATAAAGCCCTGCAAAAATACAAATTAAACCTCAAAAATATTTTGATTATCCTAATTTAAGATAAAAATAATACAATATTCCCCTTTTTAACTTTTTTTTTCAAAACCCCTTTATTATGGCTTGAATAGCAGTTTTAACAACCGTCTACATATCAATCAATTACATTCTTAGAACTCAATCTTTGATAAAACTTATTAACATTGAGTCAAAAAGTGGGAAAAAGTGGGAAATTTTGGAAATTATTATATAAATTTGTCCCAAATGAAAAATTTCATTGGGACATATGAGTGTAAAATTGACGACAAAGGCCGCTTAAAAGTTCCTTCATCTTTAATCAAACAGATGGAAAACTTCGACGATAAGGCGTTTGTAGTCAAAAGATCTGTGTTCCAACCTTGTCTGGAAGTCTATCCGATGAATGCATGGGATAAGCTGATGGGCAAAATTAATAAACTGAACAGATTCATAAAAAAGAATGCTGATTTCATACGAATGTTTACGGCAGGAGTAAAAACAGTAGAACTGGACAATGCCGGGAGATTACAGATTTCTAAAGACCTGATGACCTTTTCAAATCTTCAGAAAGATGTAGTAATCACCAGCGCAGGAGAACTTTTCGAAATTTGGGATAAAGAAGCCTACGAACAGGTAATTTCTACCAATGAAACTGATTTTGCCAGCCTTGCCGAAGATGTAATGGGCTCTTTTGACGAAGAATAACTGTAAAGGCTATTAAAATTTTATTGAATAAAAAACACAATTAAGCATGTATCATAACCCCGTTTTGTTGAAGCAGAGTGTAGATGATTTGGTGACGAATCCTGACGGAATCTATGTGGACTGCACCTTTGGAGGTGGCGGCCACTCAAGGGAGATTTTGAGCAGACTTTCTGACAAAGGAAAACTGTTCAGCTTCGATCAGGATCTGGATGCGCTTAAAAATACAATTGATGATCCCAGATTTACATTGGTGAATCAGAATTTCAGATTTCTGGAAAATTCATTACTGATGTACGGGATTTCGCAGATTGATGGTGTTTTGGCAGACTTAGGGGTTTCATCCCATCAGTTTGATGAAGCAGACCGAGGCTTTTCTACAAGAAGCAACGCTCCTTTGGACATGAGAATGAACGTGATGCAGAATCTTGATGCCAAAAGAGTGATTAATGAATACGGAGAAGAAGAACTTGCAGACATCTTTTACCATTACGGAGAATTGAGAGAAGCGAGAAAGCTGGCAAGAGAAATTGTTCATCACAGAAAAACAAAAAGCATAGAAACCACCGAGGACCTGAAAAAGCTGTTCAGCTACATTCCACCTCATAAGGTTAATAAATTTTATGCACAGCTTTTCCAGGCAGTAAGAATAGAAGTAAACCAGGAACTGGAAGTATTAAAAGAAATGCTGGTTCAGGCTTACAACGTTTTAAAACCGGAAGGAAGACTGGTAGTGATTTCTTACCACTCTCTGGAAGACCGCTTGGTAAAAAGATTCCTTAAAAACGGAATGTTTGAAGGAGAGCCGGAAAGAGATATCTACGGAAATTATAAAAAGGCATTTGAATTGCTGAAGAGCAAAGCAATCATCCCGGACGATCAGGAGATTGAAGAAAACTCAAGAGCAAGAAGTGCAAAAATGAGAACAGGAATAAAGGTATAATGATAAACCATAAGTGATAAGTGATATCAATGATCTTTTATCATTAATCAATTATAAATAAAGCTTTGGCAAAGAGAACAACAAATCGCCCTCAGAAAAGACTCACTTTTATAGACATTATAAAAGGAAACTTTCTGAATCGTGATGAGATCAAAATACATTACAAGTATTTTCTTCTGTTGTTTGTCCTGATGATGGCTATGATTTACAGTAACCATCTCGTCAATAAAAAAATTAAAATTGTAAACGCCTTAAAGGAAGAGACGGAAGAATACAAATCAAGAAACGCTTACGCCCAGAGTAAGCTGATCAAAGTAAAAATGGAATCAGAGCTGGGGAAAGAGGTTGCCCGGGACTCTTTGATGACCCTCGAAAACCACCCTCACAAATTGCTAATAAAACTGGACAGTACAGATGCAAAAGCAAAATGAATACGACAATAAACGTAAAAAAACGTTACGATGGGGCTACCTCTTTGCAGTGGTAGCTTTGTGCGTGTTTGTAATGTTCTTGGCAAGGATTGTAATCCTTCAGAATACCAATGTTCAGGAAATTAAAGACGATTACATTAATAAAAATTACCGTGAAGCTACCCTAAAGGCTGCCCGTGGTAATTTATTTGCCTCCGATGGATCTATTTTGGCCACAACAGTAATGCGCTATGACATCTATCTTGATTTCAAAACAATGAAAGATACGATCTACAGCAACAATATCGGAGCATTAACGGATTCTCTGAGCAAAATGTTCGGAAAGTCCAGAGGAGAGTTCAGACAAAAATTCGACGAACAGAAGAAAAAGAAAAATCAATACTACACCCTGGTAAAAGGACTTGATTTTGACCAGTATGACAGAATCAGGAAGTTCCCAATCTTCAAAAGAGGTAAAAATAAAGGCGGATTCATTGTAGATAGAAACTACAAAAGAGAGCTGGCTACTTCAGAGATCGGAGCCGGAACCATCGGAATTGATAACGGAGAGCTTAAATCCGGGCTGGAAGGAGCTTTCTCAAAATATTTAACGGGTACTGACGGAAAAAGATTAGAACAAAGAATTAATTCTTCTCAATGGAAACCCATCGACTTCTGGAAGGTACAGGAACCTATTGACGGAGAAGATGTATATACAACCTTAGATCTTAGGATTCAGGATATTGCACACTCCGCATTAGAGAAACAGCTAACCCATTACGAAGCCAAACACGGAACTGTAATTGTAATGGAAGTAGAAACCGGAAAAGTACGCGCTTTGGTTAACTTAAGAAGAACTGAATCAGGAGAATATGAAGACTCTTACAACTATGCGCTAAAAGATAATATTGAACCGGGATCTACCTTCAAAACCATTTCTCTTTTAGCCGCAATGGATGATGGATTCATCGATGAAAATACAACCGTAAATGTAGGAAACGGCGTCTGGACCTATGCAAAACAGAGAATTTCAGATGGACATGGCGGAGGTACTTATGACATTAGTGATGTCTTGGCTAAATCAAGTAACGTAGGAACAGCAAAGCTCATCACCAAGTTTTATGCTGAGAAACCGCAGATTTTCTTAGACCATTTGAAGCGTTGGAAATTATTCGATAAAATGAATATTGAGCTTCCCGGAATCACAAAACCGAAGATCGTAACCCCGGAAAATAAAAGATGGAATGCCGCAACACTGGCTTCTATCTCTTACGGATACTCTTCAAATATCAACCTGCTGCAGCTGGCAACCTTCTACAATGGGGTAGCCAACGGAGGTAAAATGCTTAAACCATTATTCATTGATAAAATCATGAAAGACGGAAAGGTTATGTACAGTGCAAAACCTGAAGTAATGGTAAACAAAATGGCATCTGAAAAAGCTATCAAAATGATGACCAGCGCATTAACCAAGGCCGTAGAAAAAGGAACAGGACGAAGCATCTTTACTCCCAACCTTAAAATGGCAGGAAAAACAGGAACTGCGAGATTTGAATACTGGCTTCCCGGCCCAATGAAGTACCGGGCGTCATTTGCAGGATTCTATCCGGCAGATGCTCCAAAATATACATGCTACGTGATGGTGAGTGAACCCAATACATCTATTGGATTTTATGGAGGACCCGTAGCAGCACCAGTGTTTAAGGAGATCGCAGGAAAGACATTCCTGAAAACTCCACAAAATATTGAAAAAGAAATGCTGGTAGACAAAAAGGTAAACCTTAATAAAATGGTTGAACCTAATGTAAAAGTAGCAGTCACTGATAAGCAAATGCCCAATGTAGTAGGATTGATCGGTAAAAACGTCATCCCACAATTGGAAAACTTAGGATACCGTGTCGATTTTAAAGGAGTTGGACGAATCAAAGAACAGTTCCCGTTAGAAGGCACCACGATCAGTAAGAACCAGAGAATATATTTATCTCTACAGAATTAGAAAAACAGAGTCCCAAAGGGACGATTTAAGCCAAAATAGGATAAAGTCCTATTGATATAAAATGATAATAACAGAATTAGTAAACAGAATCCCAGTAATAGAAATCCACGGAGACAACAACCGTGAGGTATCAGAACTGGTGTTCGACAGCAGAAAAGTAACAGAAAACTCCCTTTACATTGCCATGAGAGGAACAGTAGTGGATGGACATTCATTCATTACATCTTCTATTGAAAAAGGAGCCACAACAATTGTTTGTGAAGAATTTCCTGAAACGCTGGCAGAAAATGTAACTTATATCAAAGTGAAAGACTCTGCTAAAGCTTTAGGTCACCTTGCTTCGAACTTCTATGGTAATCCGTCTAAAAAACTGAAACTGATTGGCGTTACAGGAACCAACGGAAAGACCTCTGTTTCTACCCTGCTTTTTGATGTTTTCAAAAATTTAGGATATGATTCCGCTTTATTATCAACCGTTGAAATCAGAATTGGGGAAGAAGTTATTCCGGCAACTCATACCACTCCGGATGTAATTACCATCAACAAAATCTTAGCTGAAGCAGTAGAGAAGGGCTGTGAATTTGCATTCATGGAGGTAAGTTCTCACGGAATTGCCCAAAACAGAATTGAAGGATTACACTTCAAAGTAGCAGGATTTACCAATCTTACCCACGATCATTTAGATTATCACAAAACTTTCGAAGAATATTTAAAAACGAAAAAAAGATTCTTTGACGAATTAGAAGATACAGCCGTTGCCATCACCAATATAGATGACAAAAACGGCAATGTTATGCTTCAAAACACAAAGGCTAAAAAGAAGTCTTATGCTTTGAAAACAATGGCAGACTACCACGGAAAACTACTGGAAGTAGACTTCAACGGAATGTTGCTGAACTTCAACGGAAAAGAGTTCTGGACAACATTGACAGGAAAATTCAATGTATACAATTTATTGCTGGTTTTCGGAATTGCAGAAGAGCTTGGATTTGAACAGGATGAAATTCTTCAGGCTATCAGTAAACTAAAAAGAGTTTCCGGAAGATTTGAAACCTTCAAATCCGATGGTGGAATTTTCTTTATTGTAGACTATGCACACACTCCGGATGCTTTAGAAAACATTCTGGACAGCATCAACGATATCAGGACCAAAAACGAAAGATTAATCACTGTTTTCGGTTGCGGAGGAGACAGAGATCACTCTAAAAGACCTGAAATGGGGAATATTGCCACGAAAAAATCAACCTTGGCAATCATCACTTCAGACAACCCTAGAACAGAAGATCCGGCACAGATTATAAAAGAAATTGAAGCAGGCGTTGAACCTCAGAACTTCAGCAAATACACTTCGATTCCGGACAGAAAAGAAGCCATAAAAATGGCTATAAAGTTTGCAGAACCTAAAGATATTGTTCTCGTAGCCGGAAAAGGACACGAAAACTATCAGGAGATTAATGGTGTAAAACATCATTTTGATGACAAAGAAGTAATTAATGAGCTTTGGAAATTAATGAGCAAATAATTATTAACAAATTGAAACTATGCTATACTATCTATACGAATATCTAACCGATCATGGAATTCACGTTCCCGGATTAGGAATGTTGAAATACATTTCCTTCCGTGCCGGAATGGCAGTATTGTTCTCATTAATTATCGCTCTTGTTTATGGAAAAAGAGTTATCAATTACCTGAGAACAAAACAAATGGGAGAATTAGTCCGTGACCTTGGATTGGACGGCCAGAAACAAAAAGAAGGAACTCCTACCATGGGAGGACTTATCATCATTTTGGCAACCATTATTCCCGTATTGCTGTTTACAAGAATTACAAATGTATATATTGTCTTACTGCTTGTTTCAATGCTTTGGATGGGAGCCATCGGATTCCTGGATGATTATCTGAAAAAAATAAAGAAAAACAAAGACGGACTAAGCGGTAAGTTCAAAATTGTAGGACAAGTTGGATTGGGATTAATTGTCGGAATCACCATGTATTTCCACCCGGATATCACCGTTAAAAGAAAATATGCTGATGCAAAAGTAGTAAACAGAAACAATGTAGAGCAAAACTTTATGCCTACAGAGAAAATCACAGTTTCTACAGTTCCATTCGCAAAGAACAACGAATTTGATTATAGCGGAATCCTGTTTTGGATGAATGAAAAAGATGCCCATGAATGGGCATGGATTGTCTTTATCCCTATCGTGATCTTCATCGTAACAGCCGTTTCCAATGGAGCCAATATCACAGACGGAATAGACGGTCTTGCCGCAGGAACCAGTGCCATAATACTGCTTACCCTTGCGCTTTTCGCCTACCTTTCCGGGAATATTATCTTCGCAGACTATCTGAATATCATGTTCCTCCCAAATATGGGTGAAACCACCATTTTCGCCGTCGCAATGGTAGGAGCTGTAATTGGGTTCTTCTGGTACAACACTTATCCTGCTCAGGTATTCATGGGAGATACAGGAAGTTTGATGCTGGGAGGGGTAATTGCCGTTTTAGCCATTATTTTAAGAAAAGAATTGCTGATTCCTGTTTTATGCGGAATCTTTTTGATCGAAAACCTGTCTGTAATGCTTCAGGTTATCGTTTTCAAATACAGAAAGAAAAAATACGGGTTGGAATATGCCCAAAATAATAGACTATTCAAAATGTCACCATTACACCATCACTATCAGAAAGAAGGATTTCACGAAAGTAAAATCGTAAACAGAATGATTATCATTGGGGTAATACTGGCCATTGTTTGTCTGATCACCTTAAAAATGAGATAAAATTAAAAGCTGTAAGCAATAAGCATAAAGCTTAAAGCCTATAGCATAAAGCTTTTATAATATGAAAATAGTTGTTTTAGGAGGAGGAGAAAGCGGATGTGGAGCTGCTTATTTGGCCAAAAAGAAAGGTCTGGAAGTATTTCTTTCAGATAAAGGAGCCATTAAAGATAACTATAAGCAGTTTCTTACCGAAAATGGAATTGAATTTGAAGAAGGAAACCACGATGAAGAAAGGATTTTAAATGCCGATTGGATCGTAAAAAGCCCGGGAATCCCAAAAAAAGCAGAGATCATCCACAAAATTCATGAAAAAGGAATAAGACTTTCCTCTGAAATTGAATTCGCTTCTGAATTTACAGACGCTAAGATCATTGCCATTACAGGAAGCAACGGAAAAACAACCACCACTTCCCTAATCTACTACATCCTGAAAAATGACGGATTAAATGTAGGTCTGGGAGGAAACATAGGATACAGCTTTGCAAAACAGGTTGCAGATGAAAACCATGAATATTATGTATTGGAAGTAAGTTCTTTCCAGTTGGATGATATTCAGAACTTTAGACCTTATATTTCTTTATTGTTGAACCTTTCTCAGGACCACCTGGATCAGTACAACTACAATTATGAAGAATATGCATTAGCAAAATTCCGAATCACTGAAAATCAGGAAAATGATAACTTCTTCATCTATAACAAAGATGATGAAATGAGCAAAAACCTGCTTGAAAAACTAGAAATAAAAGCGAAGATGATTCCTTTCTCCACAAAGGAACAGTTATCTGAAGGGGGATTTGTGAATAATGATCAGATTGTGGTAAAAATGAAGGATGAATTCTCCATGAAAGTGGAAGAATTATCTCTTCTGGGAAACCATAATGTAGCCAATAGCTTAGCAGCATCTATAGCTGGTAAAATATTGAAAATCAACAATGAAAGCATAAGACATTCATTAATGACATTCCAGGCCGTAGAGCACAGATTGGAGTTTGTAACTGAAACTGATGGTGTAAAATACATCAACGACAGTAAGGCAACCAATGTAAATGCTACCTATTATGCTTTGGAAAGTATGAAAACCCCAACCGTATGGATCGTTGGTGGATTAGATAAAGGAAATGACTACACCGAAATTGAAGATTTAGTCAAAAGAAAAGTAAAGGCAATTGTTTGTCTTGGAATTGATAATAAGAAGATTATAGATTTCTTTAAAGATAAAAAGGAATTTATTTATGATACTTCAAGCATGGAAGAAGCCGTGAAAATATCAAAATCATTGGCTAAAAAAGGAGACACCGTTCTACTTTCCCCATGTTGTGCAAGCTTTGACTTGTTCAAAAGCTATGAAGACAGAGGACGTCAGTTTAAAGAGCAGGTATTAAAATCAATGTAAAAAGTATAAATGTAATATACTGTATCAATGAAATGAATTTCATGAATACATTTTACACCAATACATGAATACAATAATTATGGACGAGCAGAATACAGAAACCAGATTTGAATTTCTAAAGGGCGATAAAGTACTTTGGATGGTCATTCTTGTGATCTCCATTTTCTCTATTTTCCCCGTTTACTCTGCAAGTTCAAACCTGGAATATATTGTTAATAACGGAACTACCACAGGTCACGTTATCAAACACATGTTCTTCGTAGTCCTGGGATTAGCCATTATGAGGCTTGTAGGAACAATAAAATATGAATACATCGGAAAACTCAGCAGTATCCTGCTCGGTCTGATGATCGTTTTATTGATTGTAACCATGTTTACCGGACAAACCATTGATGGAGCCAGTGCTTCCCGATGGCTGAAAATTCCGGGAACCCCGATCTCGTTCCAGCCCTCATCATTTGCCTTCCTCATGCTGATTATCTATTTGTGCAGATATTTAACCAAGAAGATTACAAGGGAAAGGCTGCCAATAGAGAATATCATGTACATTTTTGGACCTATTCTACTTGTTTTTGTACTGGTAGCCAAAGATAATGGCTCTACAGCATTAATGATCCTGATGGTTTCAGTAGTCGTTCTGATTATCGGACAGCTTCACTGGAAATACATTGCAGGCTTTATTTCCGCTTCATTTGTAGCCATCGTATTCTTTCTGTTGATTGCATTGAATACCAATATGATTGGCGGAAACCGTGTTCACACATGGATGAGCCGTATTGAAACATTTACATCAAGTAAAGCCAAAACAGCAGATACCGATGATGAAAGTGTAAAAGCCAAGAATTATCAGGTAATGCAGGCTAAAGCAGCCATAGTACATGGTGGAATTACCGGAATGGGACCCGGAAAAAGCGCTTTAAAGCAAATGCTTCCACAATCCGCCTCCGACTTTATCTTTGCGGTAATCGTAGAAGAATACGGAGTAATCGGGGCAGCTTTTCTGATCAGTCTCTATCTGATTATGATGATAAGGATTGTAATGATCGCCAGTAAAATGCCGGCCTTCTTCGGATCATTGCTGGTGCTCAGCCTCGGAGTAATGATTTTTATACAGCTTTCGGTAAATATTGCCGTTGCTGTCAATCTGATCCCGGTAACAGGACAGCCATTACCACTGATAAGTTACGGAGGAACCTCAATGTTGGTAACTTACTTACAATTAGGAATTATCTTAAATATAAGCTCCAGAATTCAGATTTACGATGAAGAAGGAATGGGCAAAAAACAAAGCATAGCGGAAATAAACGATATCGCATAAACCAAAAGTCCCGAAGGGACGATTTAACAAAAAATCGGACACAGTCCTATTATATAAAATGAGCAAAAAAATAAAAATACTACTATCAGGCGGAGGAACAGGAGGACACATCTTCCCTGCCATAGCCATCGCAGACGAAATCAAAAAAAGATTTCCTGATGCAGAATTTTTGTTCATTGGAGCCAACGGGAAAATGGAAATGGAAAAAGTTCCACAAGCCGGCTATAAAATTGAAGGAATTGATATTGCAGGAATCGACAGAGGAAACCTATTGTCCAACTTAGGACTTCCTTTCAAGATTATAAAAAGTTTGAACAGATCAAAATCCATCATCAAAGACTTTAAACCAGATGTTGCTATCGGGACAGGAGGCTTTGCAAGTGGCCCTGCCCTATATGAGGCTACCAAACAGGGTGTTCCGGTTTTTATTCAGGAACAGAATGCTCATGCAGGAGTCACCAATAAAATTTTAAGTAAAGCAGCCAAAGCTATATTTACAGCCTATCCAAAAGTAGCAGGATTCCCGGCAGAAAAGATAAAGTTCCTTGGAAACCCGATTCGTTCAACGATTATCTCAGGAATGCAGGAAACCGCTCAGGCTAAACAAAAAATGGGATTAAATAAAGAAAAACTTACCATTTTATCGGTAGGAGGATCTTTAGGCTCAAGAACATTAAACAATGCTTGGGAATCTCATTTAAAACAAATTGTATACAAAGATTATCAGCTGATCTGGCAGACAGGAAAGCTTGATTATAAAGATATTATTGAAAAAACAAAAGATACTGTAACCAGAAATATTCTGATCCGTGAGTTTATCAAAGACATGGAACTGGCTTATTCTGCAGCAGATATCATCGTTTCAAGAGCCGGAGCCATTGCCATTTCAGAGTTGGCAGTAGCACAAAAGCCGGTATTGTTGGTGCCATTCCCTTTCGCAGCGGAAGACCATCAGACCAAAAATGCCATGAACCTGGTTGAAAAAAATGCAGCCAGAATGGTAAAAGACTCTGAAATGCAGGAAAAATTCTGGAATACATTAACAGAAATCTGCGAAAATGAAAGTGTAAGAAAAGAAATGTCCGACAATCTGAAATATTTTGCAAAACCAAATGCTGCAAAAGAGATTGTAGATGAGATATTTAATGTGATTAATAGATAAAGGAAAAATGAAGAATTTAGAAACATATCAAAACTTTTACTTCGTTGGAATCGGAGGGATCGGAATGAGTGCATTAGCACGTTATTTCCATGCATCCGGAAAAAAAGTATTGGGGTATGATAAAACCAACACCAAGCTTACTCAGAATCTGATGCAAGAAGGAATCGATATTGTTTTTGAAGACCTCATTGACGAAAGAGTTACCTCCCTTCAAAAAGAAGATACCTTGGTAATTTATACTCCAGCCATCAAAACACTTGGTATTTTAGATTACTTCAATCAGAATCAGTTTGAAGTATTGAAACGCGCTAAAGTACTGGGATTAATCACAGAAAATACAGACTGTATTGCAGTAGCGGGAACTCACGGTAAAACAACTACTTCTACTCTGGTTTCTCACTTATGTAAAGAAGCAAACCTTCCATTTTCATGCTTTTTAGGAGGGATTTCTGAAAACTTTAAATCGAACTTTCTATATAACGGTTCTAAATATTCAGTGGTAGAAGCAGATGAATATGACAGAAGCTTCCTGAACCTTTCTCCGGACTGGGCAGTAGTCACTTCAACCGATGCAGACCACCTGGATATTTATGGAGATAAAAGCCATATTGAAGAAGGTTTCAGACAGTTTGCTGCCCTGGTTCCTGAAGACAAACAGCTATTCGTAAGAAAAGGCGTTGAAATCGGAAGAGGACATCAGACCTATGCGGTGAATGAAAAAGCAGACTATTATTCAGATAACCTGAGAATGGATCATGATAAGATCTATTTTGATTTCCATACTCCAACAGAAACTATAAAAGATTTTGTTTGGGAAATCCCGGGAATCCACAATGTGGAAAATGCTACAGTAGCACTGGCAATTTTACACAATTTGGGCGCAGATTTTGATACGCTGAAAAAGGCAATTGCCAATTTTAAAGGAATCAAAAGAAGATATACCAAACATATTTACGAAAACGGTAAAATTTATATTGATGATTATGCTCACCACCCAACAGAAATTAATGCGGTAATGGGCTCTATCAAAACATTTTATCCCGATAAAAAATTATTGGTTGTATTTCAGCCACACCTGTTCAGCAGAACAAGGGATTTTGCAGACGGATTTGCAGAAAGCCTGAGCAATGCAGATGAATTGATCCTGCTTGATATTTATCCGGCAAGAGAACTCCAGGAAAATTTTGAAGGAATTACTTCAAACTGGCTGCTGGAAAAAGTAACATTAGATAAAAAAGAAATATCTACTTTATCCGATGCTTTTGAAAAAATAAAAGAAAAAGATTTTGATATCCTTCTCACCGTAGGAGCAGGAAATATAGACACCCTATACGACCCGATCTGTGAATGGATTGCTAAAATTTAAATATAAACGCAGTGTTTGCAAAGAAAGAATAAGGATTTGTTTGTAAAAGTGTTTAAAGAAAAATATGAAAAATAAATACAGAATATTAAAAATTGTTGTCACGGTAATCATCCTTGGGTTGTTACTGAGTTTCTCATTGAAGAGATTCAGCGGCCAAAAGATTACAGACAATAAAATTTCTGTAAAAATGAATGAAAAAACTCCCGTTTACTTTGTTGATGAAAAAGACATCAGAGAGATTGTAAAAAAGGAGAATCCATCAGGAAAAGTAGGAGACCTGAACATTCCGGCATTAGAAAAAAAGATCAACTCTCTTCCGGCTGTAGACAGTGCCAATGTCTATCTGAATTTAAATGGAAAGCTCAATCTGGATATCAAACAGAGAGTTCCTATTTTCAGACTTAATAAAGATGGAAAAGACTTTTATGTGGACGAAAAAGGAGTTGAATTCCCTATTTCAAGAACCTATTCCCACCCATGTATGCTGGTGACAGGAAATGTACAGCCTGATGAGTATGAAAAACTGGCAGAACTGGTTGGAAAAATTGACAAAGATGACTTCAGTAAGAAATTCTTCATTGGAATTTCAAAAAGCAAAGACAGTTACAATCTCCTGACCAGCGAAGGAAACTATAGAGTGGAGATCGGAGATTTGGAAAACATTGACTTTAAAGTAAAAGGATTTAAAACCTTTGTAGAGAAATACCTGGTATATCAGGACCCTCAAAAATACAGCATGGTTTCTGTAAAATATCAGAATCAGATTGTAACCACTCTAAATCCACACTTTAAGGAAAACGACAGTATCCTGAAAGCAGGTAAATTAGAAATGGCAAAAGCTCCCGCACTTACAGCAGCTGCTAAAAAGACGGATGCAAAACCAAAGATTGCAGAAGTGAAAAAAACAAGCTCACCCCCGGCAAAACCGAAAGAGAGCACGAAACCTAAAACACAGGCAAAAGAAACAAAGAAAACAGAGAAAAAAACAACGGCCCCGGCACAATCCAAGCCAAAGCCCAAACCCAAGGTGAAAATAGAATAAAAAGAGTCCCAAAAGGGCAATTTAACACAAAGCAGGATTGAGTTCTGCATGGAAAAAGTAGAAAAAATCAAATCGATATAAAAATGGAAAATCAAGAGTATTCAGTAGGTCTGGACATCGGGACAACAAAGATAGTCGCGATTGTCGGAAGAAGGAATGCACACGGGAAAATAGAAGTTCTCGGTGTAGGAAAAGCTAAAAGTCTTGGTGTTCATAAAGGGATTGTGAATAATATTTCACAAACTATTAATTCAATCAAGGCTGCAGTATCCGAAGCACAATCCAGTGCCGGGGTTCCTATCCGCAAAGTTACGGTAGGTATTGCAGGAAAACACATCCGTTCTCTGCAGCACTCCGATTATATTATGCGTGAACATCCGGATAAATTCATCACAGATGATGATATTGAAGCATTAAAAGATCAGGTCAAGAAACTGGTGATGCTTCCCGGAGAAGAAATTATCCATGTACTTCCACAAGAATATAAAGTGGATTCCGAAGGCGAAATACAGGAGCCTGTAGGAATGCACGGAAAACGTTTAGAAGCCAACTTCCACGTTGTAGTCGGGCAGATGGGAAGCATCCGAAATATAGCAAGATGCGTTCGTGAAGCCGGATTAGAAATGGAAGCCCTTACTTTAGAGCCGTTAGCCTCTTCAGAAGCTGTTCTTACCAAAGAAGAGAAAGAAGCCGGAGTAGCTATTGTAGACATTGGAGGGGGTACCACAGATATTGCTATCTTCAAAGACAATATCATCCGTCATACCTGCGTAATCCCTTACGGAGGCGGAATTATTACGGAAGATATCAAAGAAGGATGCTCCATTATTGAAAAACATGCTGAACAATTGAAAGTAAAATTCGGTTCGGCTGTTCCAGAATTGGAAAAAGACAGTACTTTTGTAACAATTCCGGGACTTCATGGGCGACCAGATAAAGAAATCTCTTTAAAAACCCTTGCTCAGATCATCAATGCAAGAGTAGAAGAAGTTCTGGAAATGGTGAATACCGAGCTTAAAGCCTACGGAGCCTTTGAACAGAAGAAAAAACTGATTGCAGGAATCGTTCTTACAGGAGGTGGATCAAATTTGAAACATCTTAGACAGCTGGCTAACTATACTACAGGGTTCGACAGCAGAATCGGTTTTGCGAATGAATATATTGCCAACGATAAAAATCAGTACCTGAAAGGCCCTGAATTTGCTACGTCTATTGGGTTACTGATGGAGAGTTTGAAGATCAGGGATAAAAAACAGACTGTTGATGACATAGAAGAGCTTGTAAAAGAGCAAACTAAGCCAGAAACAACTCCTGTACAGGCAGAGACTGTTCAACCCGTTCAACAGACTGCAGCTCCTGTTCAGGAACAGCCGGTTGCTGATGAAAGACAGGAAAACAGAAAAGCTAAACTGACTTTCGGGCAGTCGCTTATGGAAAAAGTAAAAAAATTCTTTGAAGAAGTAGAGTAAATTATAAATGATGAATGATAAGTGATAAACGATCATTTCCTTATCAATTATCATCAGTCAATGATCAATTATAATTATTAAAAGTATAGTTATGGAAAATATAGGTACACAAGGATTTTCATTTGACCTACCAAAGGGAAATTCATCCATCATAAAAGTAATCGGTGTAGGAGGCGGAGGAAACAATGCATTAAAACACATGTACGAAAAAGGAATCCACGGGGTTGATTTCGTGATCTGTAATACAGACGCTCAAACCCTGGATAATAACCCTGTTGCCAATAAAGTTCAACTGGGGACTTCTATTACAGAAGGTCTTGGAGCTGGTGCTGATCCTGAAGTAGGAGAAAAATCCGCTATTGAAAGTATTGAAGATATCAAAGCAGCTATGGGCCAGAACACGAAAATGGTGTTCATCACTGCCGGAATGGGTGGTGGTACAGGTACCGGAGCAGCTCCTGTCATTGCTAAAGTAGCAAAAGACATGGGTATTCTAACGGTAGGTATTGTTACCGTTCCTTTCAGCTTTGAAGGAAAAAGAAGATTAGAACAGGCCGAAAACGGACTTGATAAATTAAAAAATAATGTTGATTCACTTATTGTCATCAACAATGATAAACTGAGACAGCAATTCGGAAACCTTGGGTTCAAACAGGGATTCTCTAAAGCAGATGAAGTATTAGCAAATGCTGCTAAAGGAATGGCAGAAGTTATTACGGGTTACTTTGATGTAAACATTGACTTTAGAGATGCTAAATCTGTACTTCAGAACTCAGGAACAGCCCTAATGTCTACAGGTACTGCTTCAGGTGAAAATAAAGCTGAAGAAGCGGTAAGAAAGGCATTGGATTCCCCACTATTGAACGACAACAAAATTACAGGCGCAAAAAACGTACTATTGTTGATCAGAAGTGGTGCAGAAGAAGTTACCATGGACGAAATTGGTATCATCATGGACCACATCCAGAAAGAAGCTGGAAATACAGCGGATATCATTTTCGGGGTAGGTGCTGATGAAGAATTGGGAGATGCAGTAAGCGTACTGGTTATCGCTACAGGTTTCTCTAACGAGAATAAGAAATTTGCAGGTCCTACAGAAAAGATCAGAATCAGCCTTAATGATAATATAGAGACCCCAAAATCCTCCCCTTTTAAGACAAGGGAAGAAAGAGAGTCTACACCTGAAGTAACACACGATTTCGGTGGGAAAAACCTTTTCAGATTGGATGATGAAGATCATGACACTCCATTCAATGTGACATCTACAGAAAAAAAGATGATCATTGAAGAAGAGGAGATCAGAACAGAAATAAAATTCTTTGATAAAGAAGAAAGCACCATCAACACTCCTGAACAGGGATGGAGAAACGAAGATGGGCAGGAAGAATACAGCCTGCTTTCTATTGAAGAAGAAGAAGATCCGAACGACCTGGAAATTCAGTCTTTCTCATTTGATTTCGACAATAAAAAAGAAGAGCCTCAGTCTGGGAATGTATTTAATAACAACTCTTCACAGGAGAGACCGGTTGAATTCAACTTCTTCGTTAATGAGCCTGCCAGAAATGAACCTAAAACAGATTACGGACAGCCTAAGGCAGAATTCAATACACCTACCAATGCTGCTGTAGCAGAACCTTCTCAGAAGATCGAAACCTTCTATCAGAAAGAAGAGCCTAAAACAGAAACAAGACCTGCTTTTGAAACAAAAAAAGAAATTGAAACTCCAAAAACTGAAAAGTCAGAATTCACTTTCGTGAACAAAACAATAGATCAGGAAAGAATACTGGAAAGAAGAAATAAATTAAAAGAATTCAATTCCCGTTATCAAAGCTTTGACAGCACAAGTGAATTTGAATCTATTCCAGCTTTCAAGAGAAAGAATATTTCTATTGACGGAACTAATGCATCAGATCAGAATATCAATACATATATGTCTGACAACAATGGTTCTATGCAGATTAGAGAAAACAGGTTCTTAAATAAAGACGTAGACTAAAATAATGTAACAATGTACCAATCTAATAATGTAACAATTCTGTGCATTTTATAATTGGTACATTGATACACTGTTACATTGGTAAATTAATTAAAATGAGTTTAGAAAATACAATAAGCGAAGCTATAAAAACAGCAATGAGAGAGAAAGACAGAATTGCTTTAGACTCTCTTCGTGCAGTAAAATCTCAGATTCTTCTTTTGCAGACAGAAGCCAGAGGTGCTGAAGTTTCTGCAGAGCAGGAAATTGCCATTCTTCAGAGAATGATTAAACAACGTAAAGATTCCGCTGAGCAATTTACAGCCCAGGGAAGACAGGATCTTGCAGAAGTGGAAGAAGCTCAAATGAAAGTAATTGAAAAGTTTTTACCAAAACAGCTTTCTGCTGAAGAACTGGAAACAGAAATTAAAAACATAATTTCAGAAACCGGCGCTGAATCTATTAAAGATTTAGGGAAGGTAATGGGAGCAGCTTCAAAAGCATTAGCCGGAAAATCAGATGGAAAAAGCATTTCTGAGATGGCTAAAAAGCTTCTTTCATAATGTGATCGGAGTTTTTGAAATCAGGATTTATTTCCAATTCCATAAACACGGTCTCATTCCATAACTAAGGATATACAACCTTTGCATATCGATTTGATTAAGAAGCCCAGAACTGAATAGTTCTGGGCTTCATTTTTTGTGGATACTAAAGTCAATTGGTCCGTTTTGATTCAAAAAACTTTAAAAATGAGTTTAGATACAATCATATTTCAAATTGTATTAAGTGATTGATTGCTTGAGGGAAAGCCTTAAATGTTTTTTTCATGGTCGTTTGTTTTTCAGAATCATTTCAAATTTAATAAATATATTTTATTATTCCTAATTTTAATTCACATTTTTATGAATATTGTTACAATATTAACATTCAGTTAATTTTATATACCTAAACCTTTCATAGTTATTATATATTGAACAAACGTAAAGAATTGCTTAACTTTGTCCTGATAAAAAACAAAATATATGTATCCAACAGATTTAGTAATGCCTATGAAGGCTGAACTTACAGATAAAGGTTTCCAGGATTTAACAACTCCTTCTCAGGTAGAAGAAGCTTTAAAACAATCCGGAACTACATTATTGGTGATTAACTCCGTATGTGGATGTGCTGCCGGAGCTGCAAGACCAGGAGTAGTTTATTCTTTAACAGGAGATAAAAAACCTGATCATTTAACAA
>NZ_MAYF01000014.1 GCF_001684955.1 Chryseobacterium contaminans
GTATCCGTATTAGCTATTAAATGCAAACCACACCCCAGCAAATATTGGTTAAAGGTAATAAATTTCCCTCTTTTATCCGAACTGCTCAAAATCGCAAGATCCCTGACTTCAGGGCATAAAAAAAGGACGACATCCATCATCCTTAAACTTTTGCTGGCAAGTAAAAAACTTAACTGATACTTCCTGCCCAACTTTTCTCCAAAGGAAGAAGAAAATGGCTTAAAAAATCCAGGTAGGTATTTTTAGAAAAATCAAAAACTTCAATATCTCTTGACAATTCACCACTTCTTAATTTATTTTTGAAATCAAGAAGTTTTAATGTCTTCACTTCCCCATTTTCTACAAAACTGGCTTTCATCCTGTCAAATAATCCCAACTGATACTCTTCATCAATCTCTCTCATTATCTTTCCTAAAGCATCAATACTGCAGCCTGAAGCCATTTCTTTCTCTTCATCTACACAGATGATAATGAACTGATTTTTTTCAATCTTAAATGATGATGAAAGTGGTTTCCCGTGTGCTGACCAAGTCGCCAGAAAATCAAACAGTTTTTCCGTGATTACCTTTGCTTCCTTGGTTTCAAATGGCCTTGTTGCCGGATATATAATAACTCTATAGTCGTTTGTTTCTACAACGTTTGATTCTTCAATTTTCATATCTAATCAATTTAGAGGATAAAATTACGATTTTTTCTTCAGACAGAATGTGACTTATGTTCTGTAAAAAGATACTTCCCGTTAAAGACATTCAAATACGGCATTATAAGAATTTTCATTCCTACTCAGCACTTTTGTCTGGGAATAGCCTTTATCAACAAGTAAACGAATTAGCTCCTCTTCACTATGACTTGAGTTTTTCAACGCTATATTGTTTATTTCTATGATAATTTTAGGCTTGTAATGAGTAAGGATCTCTTGCATTCCTAATAGTGCTGCAAACTCACCGCCTTCAATATCTATTTTAATAAGATCAATCCTTGGAATCTGCTGATTTCTAACATAATCATCCAGAATAATACTTTTTACCTTCTCTTTTGCCGTAAAGTTCTCCAGATAAGACGAAGCCATCCCTACATTCCCATAATTTTCGTTATATAAAATTTCAATATAATCATTTTTATCTGCAACAGCGAGGTGTTCAAGGATTACATTATTGAAACGGTTAATGGAAAGATGCTGAGAAAACTTTTCATAATTAGGTTTAAAGGCTTCAAAGGCATATACCCTACCCTCTTTTCCAACAATTTTAGAAGCATTTAATGAGAATACACCAATGTTTCCTCCTATATCAATGAAAAAGCCTCCATCTTGTAAAACAGAATACAGATAATCTATTTCATTCTTTTCATAATCTCCTGTAAAATAAAGCTGCTGTTGAATCCAGTCTCCAAGATCTAAATTGAGTTGGATGGTATCTCTGTAAATAACATTTTTCTTGACTCCAATAAAAAGATGATATGGATTGAAAATATACTTGTGAAAAGTAAAATATTTTTGCCTGAAAAAAGGGATGCTTAAAATAATTTTAAAAAATGAAGCTAGAAGACTTCTCATACTAGTTTTATCTGGCTGCAATATACAGCATTTTAAAGAAAAAATCAGGGATTGTTACTGAACTTTATGACTCCGTTATTTACATTGAAAATATTATCTAATAGGACATCTCCTATAGTTTAATGCATAAAGCTATGCGATTTTTGAGAGCTTAATATTGTTATAGCTTTGACTCAATACATACACCATCATCATAAAAAGTGGAAAAATAAATGGGAAAAACAATCTTAAATCTCCGGATTGCGGAAAGAAAAAGAACTTGATGTAGACATTCACAAGAAAAAGAGCTGAGATCATTCTCACCCAAGCCTCTTTCGACTTCCAGAAAACCACACCTGTCATAATGAAAACAGCTAAGGTAACCTTTTTAAAAGCAATAATTTTAGTGTAAAGAATCTGTAAATAAGCATTTAAGCTTACTTGAGCCTCCTGAGCTGATATTATAGGTCTTCTATCAATAAATGAGTCATAAAAAAGATCTGTCCAGCCCGGATAGTTATAAAATTTCATGATGAACATATACACTGATAAGATCATAATCCCTTGTATTATAAGGGCAAGCTTAATTTTCTTCTCTGTAAAGTAACTATATATAAAAACAGCACCCAGGTAGGTTAAAACAAATGTAATATAATCAGGACGTATGAAGGTCATAACCAAAAGAAGTAAAAACATACTCCATTGGCTCCATTTTTTGATGAGTCCTATCACAAAAAGTAAGATGAACAGGAAAATAAACATATCCGGAGTAGATTCCCCCGACATATAAGTTATTGTTGGCATAAGCATGATCCCAACCGTTAAAAGGGATGCAAGCAAATATTTATCCGGGAAAAAAATCTTTAGGATATAAAAGATTAATAATCCTGAAATAAAGTAAGAAATAAGACCGGTAAACAATACAGACATTGGCGGAGAAAATCCCAGTTTATAAAAAAGAGTAATCATAAACACATATCCCGCTTTTATCTGAAAATAAGGCAATTGTTCTGTGAAAGACTGTGTATTTTGTGAAAAATACTGTCTTGTTACGGCCCAGGGTTTTATTCCTATAAGATTGTTGTACTGATCAGCAGGGGCTTCTTTTTTTATGGATGAGAATGTAAGTTCACGAACTTTATCCGGTGAATCAGGAAATTCATTTGTGAACATACTCCCAAGGTATCCGGGCATATCCCAATCATATACTCTGTTTTTATAATTCCGATACGTAAGAAATGTAAGCACGGATATTATAAACAAAAGGGAGATGCCCCACTTAGCCTTCATAGAACAATATTACAGCCTGGTGACTGATAAAATCAATTATAAATCATCTGCTTCGGCAAGAAGCTCAACGATGTCTTTTACAGCAACTTCAGTATTTTTGTTGAAATGTTTTACCCCATCGGTCATCATCGTATTACAGAACGGACATCCGGTTGCAATTACTTTAGGCTCAAAAGATAAAGCTTCTTCTGTTCTTTCTATATTAATGTCTTTATTCCCTTTTTCAGGTTCTTTAAACATCTGCGCACCTCCTGCTCCACAACAAAGGCCGTTTGTTCTGCAACGCTTCATTTCAACAAGCTCTGCATCAAGTTTTTCAAGTAAGATTCTTGGTGCTTCATATTCATCATTCGCACGTCCCAGATAGCATGGATCATGGAAAGTAATTTTTTTCCCTTTGAAAGCTCCCCCTTCAATCTTTAATCTTCCTTCTTCCATAAGAGTTTTAAGGAACTGGGTGTGGTGAACTACTTCAAAGTTTCCTCCAAGACTTGGATATTCATTTTTAAGGGTATTGAAACAGTGTGGGCATGCTGTTACAATCTTTTTCACTTCGTAAGCATTCAGAACTTCAATATTGGTAAGGGCCATCATCTGGAAAACAAATTCGTTTCCGGCTCTTTTTGCAGGGTCTCCGGTACAGCTTTCTTCCTGTCCCAGAACAGCAAATTCAACCCCTATTTTATTCAATATCTTGCAAAATGCTTTTGTAATTTTTTTGGCACGGTCGTCAAAACTGCCCGCACATCCAACCCAAAATAATACTTCCGGTGATTTTCCTTCGGCAGCATATTCTGCCATTGTTTTTATATTGAAATCCATTTCTTTTAAATTAAATAATGTAACAATCTAGCAATGTATTCATGTAACAATCTATTGGTAAATTTTTAAATTGATACATTGGTACATTTATTAATCATTGGCCCAGTTCAGACGGTCTGCCTGGTTATACTGCCAAGGAGCGGCATTATTTTCCACGTTCGTCATCATCAGGTTTAATTCCTGTGGAGCAGCAGACTGTTCCATGACCAGGAATCTTCTCATTTCGAAGATAATTGAAAGTGGGTCTAACAATACCGGACAAGCTTCTGTACATGCATTACATGTAGTACAAGCCCAAAGTTCTTCCTTAGTGATATAATCATTCAACAGCTTTTTGCCGTCGTCTACAAATTTTCCGTTTTTATCAATGTTTCTTCCAACTTCTTCCAATCGGTCTCTTGTCTTCATTAAGATCAATCTTGGAGATAGTTTCTTCCCTGTAATATTGGCTGGGCAAACAGAAGTACAACGTCCACATTCTGTACAAGAATAAGCATTCAGCAACTGTACCTGGTTAAGGTCAAAGATATCTTCAGCTCCAAATTTGGAAGGTACATCTGCTTCAGCGCCTTCTGCCGGTGCAGCATAAGGATCTGCATTAGGATCCATCATCAGCTTGATTTCTTTTGTTACAGAATCAAGGTTGTTGAATTTTCCTTTCTTGTCAAGATTAGCATACCAGGTACTTGGGAACGCTAAAATAATATGTAAATGCTTTGAATAGTAAAGATAATTCATGAAGAACAGAATTCCTACAAAGTGGAACCACCAGGCTCCTTTTTCTGTAAAATGTAAAAATCCGTCACTAAACCCACTGAAAACAGGGCCTAAGATTGTAGAGCTGATAGGGAAGCTCCCCAATGCAGGCATTACTCCTCTTTGTTGCAGCACCCAGTCAGCAGCATTCATTTTAAAGAAAGCCATCATTAAGGCGAACTCAATGATAAGAATCCAGTTGGCATCCTGTTTCGGCCATCCGAAAAGTTCTTTCATGGTTAATCTCTTCACTCCATAAAAGTTTCTTCTGATGAAAAATACCACTACTCCTATCACAACAAGAAGTGCAAGAATTTCTAATGTTGCTGTAAAGAAACTATAGAATCCGTTTCCGAAAACTGATGCAAGGAAACGATGTGTCCCGAACAGTCCATCAACAATAATTTCAATAAGTTCTATATTGATAATAACAAAACCAACGTACACGAAAAGGTGTAAAATACCGGCAACAGGACGTTTTACCATCTTGCTCTGCCCCATAGCCACTCTGGCCATGGTACTCCAGCGTTCAGATTTTCTGTCGTTTCTGTTGATCTCGTGACCAAGTCTGATATTTCTATAGATCTTCAGCAGGCTTTTGGCAAACAGTCCAAATCCTGCCACTAATAAAATCAGGAAAATAATGTTATCGATGTACTGCATAAGGCGTATTAGTCTTTATTGTTTTTACCGAAAACAGAGAAATTGATGTATCTCTTAGGGTTCGCTTTCATATCTTCAATTAATGAATTCAAATTGGAAGATGCTGAGTTCAGATTATTGTATAGTTTATCATCCTTCATCAGCTTTCCTAAGCTTCCCTCACCTTTATCTATTCCACCAATCACCTGATTCAGTTTTCCTACAGTAGCATCAAGGCTTGCAATGGTTGCATTTAATTGCTTTGTATCGATGCTTTGTGCAAGATTTCCGTATTTATCCAATGTCACTTTACCGCTTTGCATAGTAAGGCTGGCATCGTCTAATACTTTCTGTAATTTAGGATCATTATGCCCTACAAGGTTGTTTACACTTCCTGCCGTGGTTTCCAATGCTCCTACTGTTTTATTAAGGTTAGATAATAATGCTCTGATTTCTGCTCTGTTCTGAGCGTCTACAAGCTGGCTGGCGTTTGCCATTAGAGAATCTACTCTATGTAAAACAACCTGTAGCTGATCTTTTACCGGACCTACCTGAGAAGAAAGACTACCCAGCGTTCCTAGCTTGAAAGCTCCTTTCAGGGTATCTCCATCTTTTGCTGTAGCTCCTCCGTATACCAGATTGACTCTCATCTCCTTACCAGACATTAATCCGGGTTCAAAAATTTCCAGGGATGAATTTTTTGAAAATTCAAATTTATTATCCACTGTCACTTTTACAACAAAACTGATTTTACCATCCTTTCCTGTTTGAGGGATGATCTTATCAACCTGGCCTACTTTAAGACCATTAATAGAGACTGCTGCAGACTGCGCAAGGCCTTCTACATTGTCATATTTTGCGTAAAAGATATTGTCGGTAGTAAAAAGGCTTTTCCCTTTCATAAATTGAAACAACACCACAAAGCCTACGATAGCTAGAAGTGCAATCACACCAGCTTTTAATTCTTTACTGAACTTCACTTGCTAATTTTTTTCTAATAAGCAAATATAGTACATTTTAAATAAATCTTTTCCTTTATTGTTCTGCGATAAATACAAAAAAAAGCGACAAAAAATTGTCGCTTTTATATAGATAGATGTAAATCTTTTATTATTGCTGATTTCCCAGCTTGTTCCAGATCTCGATTCTGTAGTCCTGGATATCTGCGTTATCCTGAAGACTCTTCAACCAAGCCTGTCCGAACATTCCTGCATTTCTCTGAGAAATAGACTCAGTAAATTGTTTAAGGTCACCAGGTTGTTTGTTTACTGTTTCTGATTTCTTAATCAATACATAAACACCTGTTCCCCCTTCAACTGGTTTAGAAAGCTTACCTTTTGCAACTCCAAATGCAGCACCGGCAACTTTAGGTTCCATAGCTCCAGCTACAGAAGGGTTCAGCATATTTACCTGAGCACTTTGTTTTGTAGTAGCAAACAATGCAGCAATCTGATCTAAACCTGAAGCTTTTGCTCCTGCAATTTTATCAGAAATTTGTTTTGCAGCCAATTTGTTTTTAACGATCACTTCAATCTGATCTCTTACAGATTCAGGATCAGCAAGACCTGCTTCCTGTTTTCCGTTCAGGTATACAACAATTTTGTCACCTGTTCCGTCTACATTGAATAGCTCAGTATCTCCTTTCGATCTTTTCTTATCAAAAGCCCATGTAAGGATATCGCTGTCTTTTTCAGTACCTAATCCCTGAAGCTGTCCTTCAAATCTCTTCGCTGCTTTAGGATTGGTGAACTGGAAGTTTCCTTTCTTAGCAATATTCACGAAATCGTTGAAAGATTTCCCTTGAACCTGCTGAATGAATTTTCTCGCATTCTTATCTGTTTCAGCTTCTGTAGCATCTGAAGGCTTGATCTCTTTTACAAGGTTGGCCACCTTATAGCCCATTGATCCAGACTTTTTATCTTCGATGTTAATGATATGGTACCCAAACTGAGTCTCCACAACACCTGTTGCTCCTTTAGGATTGTTAGCAAGGTAAGTAAGGAACTCAGGAACGAAAGGTGTTTCCGGAGTTGTCCAACCAAGGCTACCTCCTTGTGCAGCTGAATTTGGATCATTTGAAAGCTTAAGGAACTCCGTAAATTTAGCAGGTGTTGCTTTTACGATAGCTCCGATAGAGTCTGCTAATTTCTTAGCCTGTTCTTTAGATCTTGTTACACCTTCTCCTGCAGGGCTTCCTTTGAAAGCGATCAGGATATGTCTTGATAATGTAGAATCTGAAGTTTTCTTACCTACAAGTTTAGAAACTACATAGAAATTTTGTTCTTTGTATGGACCAAAAGTCTGTCCTACTGCAGCTGTTGCAATCTGACCTTGTATAGTAGCTGGCAATTGTGTAGGCTTCACATACTGAGGATTGAAAGGTGAATCTGAGTTTGCCATTACAAACATAGAGTCATTCTTAGTATTCTGGAAGTTTTCAGTACCTCCGCTAGCATCTGTACCTCCTGAGTATAATTTTGTAATTTCCTTTAAAGCGGCTGCATCATCGGCTGCACTTGGCTTAGAAGGGAAAAATACAATACCTAAGTTTCTGCTAGGCTCAGCTTTGAACATTACCGGGTGTTGCTTGATGTAATTAGCAAGATCTTCTGTAGTAACATTGATTTTTGTTTTCTGAAGGTAAGCCGCATAGTCTACCTTTACAAAGTCGATGTCAGCAAGCTGATCTCTTTCTTTCATCAATTCCTCAGCTTCTTTCTTACCGGTAGTAATCCCTGCTGAAATATTGGTAAACACCTGTCTTGCCATTAGTCTATACTCAATTGATTTTCTGGTTTTCAACCATTGAGCATATCCCTGAGGATTAGTGTTTTGTAATGTTTCAATTTCTTTTTTAAGCTCTTGAGTTTTAAAGTTCCCTTTCTCATCAAAAAACTGCTGATTTTGAGCGAACATCTGATCATACTGGATCTGATTCCAGAAATAATCATCAGTCATTTCAAAGCCCAATTTCTCAAACTGCTGCTTGATAAGTTTAGATTGAACAAGTAACTGCCAAGCCTGCTCTTCAAGACCGTTTTTTGGACGACCTTGTTGTTCAGCCTGTTGCTGCAGCACGAAAAGTTGATCATTGAACTCTTCGCGGGTGATTTTCTCACCATTTACTTTTCCTAAAACATCAGGATTCTTTCCAAAAACCTTGTCGATACTGTCTGGGTTTACCAAGAACGCCAAAAGCGCTAAGGCTATTACTCCCATTAAAAGCCAAGGCTTACTCCTAATCTGTCCTAAAATTGCCATTTTATAAATTATAGTTTTTTATCAGTTTGCGAAAATACACATTTTTAAGAAATTAGAGAAGCAGAAGTTCTTTATTTTAATTTTAATTCCTAAAGATTATCTAAAAAAGGAAATTTTGACCATATTTTTAAGCAAAAAACAAATGGCATAAGTATTGTGCATTCTAGTACATTATAATATAGCACACGTTTTCAAAGCTTATTATAAAAAATCCATTTAACGATTAAAAACGAAAATGACAATTTGTCATTCGATCCATTATGACAGAATTTGAAGATATAAGTTTAGAAGAAATGATCAGCGACGGTTTTGATATTGTTACTGAAGAAATCAATCTTTCCGACTTTGGAGAGACTGAAAAAAATTCCGAACAGAAAATATTCCCGATACTTCCCGTAAGAAATATGGTTATGTTCCCGAATGTGGTAATTCCTATTACTGCAGGAAGAAAAACATCCATACAGCTCCTTGAGGAAGCACAGAAAAACGGAGATTTTATCGGAATTGTAAGTCAGAAAAATTCTGACCTTGAACAGCCTACCGAAAAGGATATTTATACAACGGGGACATTAGCGAAGATCATAAAGATCATCAAACTTCCCGAAGGTAATATTACAGCCATCACGAAAGGGTTTCATAGATTTAAAATCAAGAAAATCATTGATAACAAACCTTATTTCAGAGCTGAAATCACCAAATTAAAGGATAACAAGCCTAAAAACCAGGAGGAATACGATGCTTTATTAGAAAACATTAAAGATCTGGCCTTGAAAATTATTGAGCTGGATCCTAATATTCCTAATGCCGCTAATTTTGCGATCAAAAACATCAACAACAATGATGATCTGCTGAATTTTATATGCACCAATGCAAGCTTCCCCTCTGTAGAAAAACAAAAGCTGCTTGAGGAAAAAAGCACCATGGAAAGAGCTAACAAATGCTACGAAATGATGCATGAGGATTTCAGAAAGCTGGAATTGAGAAACCAGATCCATCAAAAGACTTCAAAAGATCTTGATAAACAGCAAAGAGAGTATTTCCTGAACCAACAGATCAGAACTATTCAGGAAGAACTGGGTGGCGGACCTGAAAGCGATGTGGCAGATCTTATTGCTAAAGCAAAAACAAAGAAATGGAGTCAGGAAGTTGAGGATCATTTCCAAAAAGAGATTGGCAGATTACAAAGGCAGAATCCTAACTCTCCGGATTATAATGTACAGAGAAACTATCTGGATTTCTTTACAGATCTTCCTTGGGAAACTTATACCAAAGATATTTTTGATATCGCAAAGGCTGAAAAAGTTTTAGACAAGGCTCATTTCGGACTTGAAGATATTAAGAAAAGGATCTTAGAGCACATGGCTGTTTTAAAATTGAAAAACAACATGAAGTCTCCAATCCTCTTACTGGTAGGGCCTCCGGGAGTAGGAAAAACGTCATTAGGAAAATCTATTGCGGATGCTTTAGGCAGAAAATATGTGAGATTATCTTTAGGTGGTCTTCATGACGAAAGTGAAATCCGTGGGCACAGAAAGACCTATATCGGTGCGATGGCTGGAAGGATTCTTCAGTCTATTAAAAAGTCTGGAACTTCCAATCCTGTAATCGTTCTGGATGAGATAGACAAAATTGGGCAGGGACTTCATGGAGACCCAAGCTCTGCACTTTTAGAAGTTCTTGATCCTGAACAGAATAAATCATTTTACGATAACTTCCTTGAAATGGGTTATGACTTGTCTAAAGTAATGTTTATCGCAACCGCGAACTCACTTTCAACAATTCAGACTCCACTTTTGGATAGAACGGAAATTATCCAGATTGCAGGATATACTCTTGAAGAAAAAATCGAGATCGCTAAACGTCACTTAATCAAAAAACAGCAGGAAGAAAATGGTTTGGATACAAAATCATTCAAGCTTGGAAATGCTGAACTTAAACATATTATTGAGGCTCACACTTCTGAAAGCGGTGTAAGGACCTTAGAGAAAAGAATTGCATCTATTGCAAGATGGGTAGCATTACAAACCGCTTTGGTTAAAGAATATGATCCAAAGATTTCATTAGAAAAAGTTGACGAAATTCTTGGAGTGCCAAGACCGAAGAGCTTATCTGAAATTACAGATGCTCCAGGGGTAGTAACAGGCCTTGCGTGGACCAGTGTAGGTGGAGATATTTTATATATTGAAAGTATTCTGAGCAACGGAAAAGGAGCTTTAACAATGACCGGAAATCTGGGAACTGTAATGAAAGAATCTGCTACTATTGCATTGGAATATATTAAAGCTAAACATGATGAGTTAGGAATTCCACAGGAAGATCTGGATAAGAAGAACATCCACGTTCACGTTCCCGAAGGTGCTACTCCTAAGGACGGACCTTCTGCCGGTATTGCTATGCTGACTTCAATGGTTTCTTCTTTTAAAAATAAAAAGATCAGACCTCACCTTGCGATGACAGGAGAGATTACATTAAGAGGAAAGGTTCTTCCTGTAGGCGGAATCAAGGAAAAACTTCTTGCAGCAACCAGAGCGGGAGTAAAAGATGTTATTCTTTGTGAAGCCAATAGAAAGGATGTAGAAGAAATCAAGAAAGATTATCTTAAAAATCTGAAAGTACATTATGTGAGCAGAATGGAAGAGGTCATAGACATCGCCATTGAAAAATAAAACAACTATTTACATATTAACTTCTCAATAAGGAACACGTTCTGTATTTCAGAGCGTGTTTCTGCTTTTACAGAGGGCTTTAGGAATGAATTTTGATATGCTGAGAGAAAAATCCACATTGTTTGAATAAAAAATTCTTCAGTTCGATGGGTTTTTCTTATTTTTATTCACACCGCAGATTTTAGATTATGAATTTTCTCAGACTCCCTTTCCTTGTTAAACTTACCCTTGTTGTTATCTCGATTATTGGTATCGGGTATCTTCTGGCATTGGGACAAAGCATTTTAGCTCCATTTTTCTTTGCATTCCTGATGGCTATGCTGTTTTTACCAGCTGCCACTTTCATGGAAAGAAAATTAAGATTCCCAAGGTCTGTATCAACGATGACCTCCGTATTCATTATGTTAATGATTTTATCAGGCATCATCTATTTCTTCACCAATCAGCTATCTGATTTCAGTAAAGATCTTCCCCATCTCAAGGAACAGCTTACCACTGTTTTTAATAATGCCCAGCACTGGGTTTCCAAAACTTTTAATGTAAAGGTAGATGAGCAGGTAGATTATATTAACCAGGGACTTAATAAGCTTTTATCTTCTTCCGGTGCTATTTTAGGGTTTACATTTGGGATCTTTTCAACTGGTTTTGGGTTTATTTTATTCTTCACCTTATTTTTTATCTTTATTTTAAATTACAGAAGACTATTGAATAACTTTATTGTTACGGTGTTTAAAGAAAGACATAAATCAAGTGTTCAGGAGGCGGTAAACGAAATTCGTGTAATGACCAAGAAATATATTTTCGGACTTTGTCTTCAGGTTATTATCGTATCTATTCTTACCTCAATTGTCCTTACGGTTTTAGGAGTAAAATACGCGATCCTTTTAGCTGTTTTAACTGGATTATTAAATGTAATTCCCTATCTGGGCATATTCATATCACTTCTTATTTCTTGTTTTATTGCATTTGCGACGGGCAGCCCTTCAACGTGTATCTATGTTGCCATCGGTTATATTGGCATTCATGCTATAGATGGAAATATTGTACTCCCGTTTGTTGTAGGTTCCCGAGTGAAGATCAATGCACTATTTTCTTTCATAGGAATCCTTTTGGGTGAACATCTTTGGGGCATTGCCGGAATGTTTCTTTGTATTCCTGCCATTGCCATCATTAAGATTATCTGCGAAAAAGTGGACGATTTAAAACCTTGGGGGAAACTTCTTGGAGAAGAAGAAAAACCAAACAAAAAGAAGAAAAGCTATAAGATTTCAAAGAATATTACTTTGAAAGAAATGGACTAAATATTATTAATAATAAATGATAAGTAATGAGTAATAAGTAAGGCTGCTTTAAAAAGCAGCCTTATTTTTATTTTGTATATTCCTTATGCCCCTGCAGCGCAATAGGGATGCATTCCATTTGGACAGGTTTCTGTACAAAGAATATTAGATTGTATATCCGGGCAATATCCATACTCCGGCCCGCCTCCACCACCAGGACCTCCTAAACAAGGATCACCAGGAGGAATTTTACATGGGCACCCTACAGGTCCAATATCACATTTTCCAATACCTGCTCCACCCTGAATTTCTCTTAAGTTTGTTCGATTTAGTTTTTTAAGATTTTTCAACATAATTATTAGTTTAGTTTGTACCCAAATATAAATAATAAAACAAGACAAAACATAACATTAACCCATCATTAACACAAACAACTTTATGTTTTGTTAAAAAAATCACAATATAGTTGTATTTTTACTTTACATTTGATATAAAATATTTATTATGAAAATCCTTAAACTCATCATCTGTATCTTATTTGGAGTCATGTTTATTAATGCAGGATTAGATAAATTTTTCCACTACAATCCTGTTCCTCCGCTTACGGAAACGCAAATGAAAATATACGCAGCATTTGGAGAAATAGGCTGGTTATTGCCACTTGTGGGAACTGTAGAAGTAATAGGTGGCCTGTTATTTATTTTTCCAAAAACAAGAGCATTGGGTGCCATTATTATCTTCCCTGTTTTGACAGGAATTGTGATCCACAACGTTTACAGAGATCCTTCAGCTACCGGAATCTGTATCTCCGGGATCTTATTTCTGATCAATATCTGGATCTTGATTGATAATAAAGAGAAATATAAAAATCTGGTTGGATAGCCATTAAAACTTATACTAGCAGATGATATTGAGCTTCATCTGCTAGTTTCAATTATATAAAAGCACTAAAACCTGTA
>NZ_MAYF01000015.1 GCF_001684955.1 Chryseobacterium contaminans
TTGACGACATATGAAAATCATTTTTAATAGTTTAAATAAAAATTAATAATCAATAACTTAAATCGAAAAACCGCTCTTTTTAAGAACGGTTTTCCTTTACAAAATAAATTTAGTGTGTCTGAAACTACTTGTCTGATATCACTATTTTGAATAATAACGCTTATTTTACCACATTCCCATTCTCATCCAAATTATCAATATGGGTCTGGTTATTTTTATCTATATAAAGTTTTAATCTAGTTTTTCCTTTGGTGTCACGAATAAAAACGCCCACATCTCCATCTGCTGTTTTCCCTGCAAAAAATCGTTCATTGGTTAATTTCCCCTGCTCTCTAAGCATTGCATAAGCTTTTTTACTTGCAACAGGATCATTCAGTTTTTTCAGAGAGTCTTCAAACTTAATGATATCCTCTAAGGGGAAGTTATCCGGGCGGTCCCAAAGTTTTAAACCATAAACTCTTTTTTTATCTTTTCCTGCTTGTTCCAAATACTGTAACTGCATGATCTGATCGGTATTTCTCTGATCTATTGAATATACCATGCCCGATTCTTTTTCATTGGCATCATATACAAGTCCTCCACATTCGTCTCCTAATGAATTAAAAAAAATCAACCCTGCATCCCGCTCTCTCTGTTTCATATTTTTATGGTTCACCATTCCCGGATGCTGACGTTCTTTATTGCTGATGACCATTTTCAATGTTCCATCTTTTTCTACAATATTGATGCGTTCTACATCTATTTCTTTGAAATGCTCAACAGAGGAATTTGCTTTAAATGCCAGAATAAAAAGCAATCCACAAACTATTGTAAGTAAAGTTGCGTATATTTTCAAAATACGAACTTCTTTGATTAACTTTTCCATATGAAGATTTTTAAACTGAAAATCAACTATTTATCTGAAACCGCATTAAGCATTTTTGAAATATCATCAGGAGTAAAGCTCCCTTTCACATCTACAAAGACCAATTCCTTATCTGAATTTACGGTAATCAGCATATTTTTAATAGCATCTCCCTTTTGTTTTACACGCAGGTTTACATTTTCTCCATTATGTTTTATGGTAGCCCAGTCTTCGTAATGATTATTATTTAAAAACTTCGCATAATCATTCAGCATTTCTTTGCTCCCGTTTTCTACGGTAAGAACCTTTATTTTAGATACCTTTTTGATAAGGCTGATGAGCTCTTCACTTTCTCCGTCTTCTCTCAGAGCTTTTTTAATATATGGCTTCGCCAACAATAACGGTACATTAAAGCTTGTAAACCTGGCCTCCTTAAAATTGTAACTGTTATCTGAAAAGAAATCCATATTGGGTTTTTCAGAAACAATACAGGACTGAAATGTACCTATTACTAAAAGGTAGAATAAAGTAATTCTGAGCATTTTCATGGCGATAGTTTTTAATCCATTGGTCTTAGCAATCCTCCTGATGTCTTACTGATGTTGGCATCTATTTCCGGTCTTCCTCTATATCTCACCGTTCCGCCTGAAGAAGCTCTCACTTTCAGTTTATCCGAAACATTTACAGTAAGATTCCCTCCGGAAGTAGCTTCTGTTTCAAGGGAAGTAAACTTCAGCTCATCTGCTTTACACAATGCTCCACTGCTTATATCAATAGTTCCTGAATCTGCTTTTCCACTTAAACTCATATTAGATCCGCTTGAGCTTTTAATTCCGATATTTCCGGCTGTAATTCCTGCTCTGATATTTGATCCTGAAGAAACTGAAATTGTTGCAGCATTTGAAACCTTGAAATCTCCTGTAATATTAGAGCCTGATGATGCATCAATTTTCATATTTTTTTCCTGGATAGAATTTACAATGGTAAGGTTGGAACCTGATGATACATCAATACTTTCCATTCTTGGAGAGGATACGTTAACACTTAAATTTTTAAATCTCAGATTTCGTACTCCTTTATTATCAATATAAATTTTCAAAACTCCATTCTCTACTTTCGTAATAATGTATTCTAATTTATCTGAATCTGCGATAACCTTTACACTCGTTGGTTTTTCCTGCTTAAAGATTACGTTTACACCGGTACTTACCTGGATCCCTGAAAAATCCCCTACATTTCTGGCTTCTCCATTAAGGTAAGATGAATTATTATCCGAAGTTACATTACTTCTTGTACTGGAAATTGGGTTCTTTTTAGTCTCACTGGAATTGATGATCTTGCTTACGTCATCCATAGACAGTTTTCCGTCCAGCATTACAAAAATACTTTCTCCGCTTCCGCCGTCAATACTTAGCAACAGATCATCCAGAATACCGTTTTTAGCTTCCGCAGAAAGGAATTTCACTTTAGCACCGGCATTATTTACAGACATGATTTCGTTGTAATTCAGATTTTTTAAATAAGACGAAATATCTTTACTCAGCTGAGACATATTAGTTTGCACTTTACGCCCTTCAGGAGTATTTCCTTTTTCAGGATTCTCGGTAATAAGGATTTTGAGTCCGTTGATTTTTGACAATAACGGTTTAATCTGATCCAGCTGGGAATCATCAATATTAAGACTGCTGAGCATTCCGAACATAGGTTTGGCAATCTTAATGGAGGTTACCCCTTCTACTTCCTGATATTTATCAAATAGCTGGTCAAATTTATCTTTTTGTCCATATACATTAAAGAAATGGGAAAAAGCAAGAGCGAATATTATGAATAGTTTTTTCATGAGTCAATTTTATTTTTTTAAGTTAATGATAGCCACTTTGTTTTGATTAATAATCATCGTCTACTACCGTAGGCTGCGCCAATTTTTCACTAACGTTATTTGCAAATATCTGGAATGAGTATTTTGTTACATTAATTGCTTCTTCTACATTGTCTATTCTTTTACCGTTTACAATTACGTAAGAATTTTCATAGCCAGTAGAATCTTTAGAGGTATTATTTTTAAAAGAGGAATTGTCTGCATATCTTGGTCTTCTTTCTTTTTTAAGCCTTCCTCTCTTCGGCAATATTTCATCCATAACATCTTTTTCAGCTACATTATTCTCCTGGAAGATAGAATCTTTTTTGGCTCCAGAAATAGAATCAGTATGATTCACTGCCACCTGTTGCTGATGATTATGGTTTTCTTCAATAAAACCGGACTTCTGTTTCAATACTTCATTTTTCACCAGGTTTTCCTTATCCTGAACTCCTGTTCCAGAATTATTTTTAAGGAAAAGCCCGATCCCGAAGACCAGCGTTATACTGGCGGCCATCCAGAACCATTTGGGAAATGAAGGCTTTTTCTTTTCTTCCAATGGAATAACAGGGGCGGTGTTTCCTTCAGGCGGCGCATTTTCTGCCTGCTGAAGAAAATCATCAAAGCTCCATTCCATTTTTTCTTCCTTTATCTCCCGGAAGATTTCGTCGTATTTATCTTGTAATTGATCTTTTTTCATAGCTCATCAGTTGTGAGATTTGTTCTTTTACTTTTTGTCTTGCCCGCATAAGGTTTACCCTTACTGCATTTTCCTCCATTTCCAGCATTTCAGAAATTTCGGAAACATCGTACTCTTCTACATCTTTCAAGTGGATCACCAACTTCTGTTTTTCGGGGAGCTGATTGATAAATCCTACAATATGTTCCTTAAGGTTATCAACTTCCATACTGTAAAGCTCGGACCGGTGAAGCTGCATATCTGCAAAGCCTATCTTCACATCGTGATGCTTCAGGCGGTTCAGGCATTCATTCCGGACAGACTTCAGCGCATAGGATTTTAGGTTCCCAAACTGCCCCAGTTCTTCCCTTTTCTGCCAGAACTTCATCATGATATCCTGCACTACATCTTCTGCCTCATCACTACTCATAACGAATCGCTTCGCAAAACGATACATCTCGTCTTTGAGAATAAACACCGTATTCTTGAAAGTTTCTTGGGTCATGAGTTTTGTTTCTTATAGGTAAGACAACTCGTCTTTACAATCTATTACATCAAAAATAAAAAAACTTCAAAAAAATTTGAAGTTTTTATTTTTTATCGAGTAACTGTCTGAGGTAAGCAATCTCCGCATCCTTATCCTGAAGCCTTTTTTCGTACTGTTCTATGAGTTTTTCCGGAAGCTGAGTCTGGTAGATAAAACCATTATTTCCGCCATGTATATTGTCATAATGAAAAGAAAGTCCATCGTTACTTAAAAAGTCAAGAACACTTACTTCCAATGCTTTTGCGATATGCTCTACCTGAGAAAAATCCGGTTTACTTTTATCATTTTCAAAATTGGAATAGGTTTTCTGGGAAACGTTCAGTACTTCGGCAAGGTATTCCTGCGTAAAGTTCTTATTGATCCTCGCTTTTTTCAGTTTTTCGCCTAGAGTCATAGTACTGTATATTTTTATCAAAATTACATATTTTTTTCTTTTAGAAAAATAATACGGAAACCAGTAATTTTTTATATCCCTGCATTCAATTAAAATTCTCAATATTGTGAAGAATAAAATTTATTTATATTTAACGAATTAAAAACAAATGTCTATGAAGAAAAATTTAGCATTATGGCCTGCTCTCATGGCTGTATTTATTATTTTCTTTCTTTATTCCTGCCGTTCAGAAGATTTGCTAAGCAATAATGAGGAAGAATATTCCTCAAAGTTTAAGGTATTTTCTAACCAGGAAAAAGAAAAGATTGATTACGGTAAAGGGTTCAAAACACTTTTGGAACGTTATGACAGTATTCATAATGTTCAGCATACACCTAAGGCACTTAAAAAGGCCTGGAAAAACTCATCTGCAATGAGTGATGAGTATATTGAGTTCAATATCCGTTCCCAGGATATTACCACTAAAAATAAAGAAGTATACACCTTGTTTCCTTTGATCAGGAATTATCAGGTATCAGGAATTATTATTGCTGTATTAAAAAATGAAGATACTTATGTAGAGTATCTCAAGATGTCTCCTGAAGCGGAAAATTATGATACAATATTAGAATTGTTTCGTGCCCAATATATAAAGAGTACTTTACAAAATAAAAATAATACAAGTAAAGGATCCGGTGGTCCCTGTGGTTTTGAAGGAGCACCACCATGTGATATTGATACCATCATTATTATAGTGCCTGGCGGAGGTAGTGGCGGAGGGGGCCTGCCACCCGGTGGTGGAGGTGGTCCTTCCGGAGGCTGTGGTCCATATGAAGATTGTATCCATAATCCTGATGCAGGGGGTAGTGGCGGTGGAGGTACTCCGCCCACAAATCCTTGTTCAAGATTAAAAGCAATGACTGACACTCCAACTTTTAAAGGAAATATAACGAACTTAGAAGGAAAAACAGGAGATGGTTTTGAAAGTGGCTTCAGAATAGGAAACTCTGCCGGAGGTGTTCAAAATCAAATACTGCAAAATAAACCCGGAACTAAAGAGGTTAACTTAACTGTATTTCCTAATACTGTTGTAGTAATGCATTCTCACTACGATCAACTATATCCAATATTTTCACCTGGTGACATCTTGTTTTTTAACCAGTGGATTAACTGGGCCCAAAATTACAATAGTAATCCCGCAAACTCTCCCAAAATTCCTCTTGATCAAATCGTATTTACAATAGTCAGCAGTTGGGGAAATTATTCTTTCACTTTCGATGGTGCTGTTCCAAGTCCATTTCCTAATTTTACAGATCAACAATTGCTAGACTTTAACGATAACTATATAAAATTACTTGATGAAGCAAAGAGTGTAGGAAACGTAAGTGGTAATGTAAATTATAATATGGAAAAACTTGAAAAAAGTTTTCTTAAATTTATGAATGATAATATGAATATGCCTGGTGCAAAACTTTTCAGAAATACCTCAAGTGGAAATACCCAATTAAGTCTTGTAAACGGAAAATTAACAGAGATTAATTGTCCTTAATAATAAAAACAAAAAATATGAAAAATCTATTTTTAATTATAATAACAGTATTATCATTTTCTTGCAAAGCTCAAGAATATCCTCTTAATACAAGTTTAGATGGGCTACCTGATAATGCTTATTTAAAAGACACTAACAATGAGCTGAATAAATATGTTGGGCTATGGAAAGGAAGTTGGAATGGAAAGACCCTCTATCTTGAATTAAAAAAAATTAAATATTATTATAGTGGAACTCATCCTTACTATAGTGATTTAATATTAGGTGAAAGAAAAATTATAGGAGCTAACGGAGCTATAGAAATTGACAGAATTACCAATTTTGATAATGAAGTTTCTGAAATTAGAGGCATATTTGGTAGTTTGGTAAATGGAAACTGGAAAAGGTTTTATTTTTATCCTAAAAATATGTGTGGAAAATCGGCGGCTTTAGATATTACGAACTTTACAGGAAATCAAATGACACTCCATTTCGAGTATATGCCCAGTATTTATAAAGAAGACTGTATTCATAACAGTTATGTAGATCAACATGGTGATTTTCCTATTAACTTTCCAAAAGATATTGTGTTGACAAAACAATAAAAAATAAGCCTCATTTTTGAGGCTTATTTTTTTCAAAGAACAGGTTATTACTATGGTATGTGATGCAAAATATTCTTCACTAAAAATACAAATGAACAAAATGTCCTTAATTTATTAAATAATTATTATGAAAAGTATTACAAGAATAGTTATGTTCTTTTATTTTATCCTGACATTTTCTATAAAAGTAGGAGGACAAGACAAAAAACTACAAGGCACATGGATTTCAAAGAATAATGATGTCATTATAATTAAAGAGAAAGATAATAGATTTAATACCTTAAGTACAATATACGAGAATGAACAGCTACGTTTAAAAATCATAGGGGATACACTTAGTTTTTATAAAGAGTATACTAAGGCAGGATCTGAAAAAGAATATATGAGTAAATATGATTTCTATATAAAGAGTAAAAAAAATAAAACACTAACGTTAATTCCAGAATCTAATTTATCAAAAGAGTTTTTTGGAAACAGAAAAAAAATAGTTTTCATCAAACAGGAATATAATTGGGATAAATCAATTTCCTTTGAAAAGCTGGTATATCATACAACAAATTGTTATGGAACTTGTCCAGTAATTGATTTAGAAATTGATAAGAATGGCAATATTTATTTAAGCGGAGAATTTTTAAATGATAAAAATAAATCAGGGCAATTCAAAGGAAAACTATCTGATGAATTACTCAATGAACTAATGTATATATTGAAAACTTCTAACTTAAGAACATGGTCTTTTCCCAAAAAAGAAGGACATGATGGAGCTGTCACCACTTTAATAGTATATTACAACGGAGAACGTAAATATTTTAAATCAATGTTCCCACCAACCATTGCAGATCAGTTAATTAACTTTTTGTATGGATTAAATGAAAAAGTATCCCTTATTCGTACTGAAGAAAAAAAAATCTTATATGAGTAGAATGAATTAGTTAATGTTAAGTTTGATGGTATTCTATTCTCTATACTTTCTTATTCTTTTTCCAATGGTTGTATTCACGGTTTCTATATTTGAATAGAACAAATATAATTTATTTTTTTAATATAAGGTGCATCAGAAATAGGGCATGGAGATATAAGATAATTCATTGGTTTTGGAAAAATTATTTATATTTAACAAATTAAAACAAATGCTTATGAAGAAAAATTTAGCATTATGGCCTGCTCTCATGGCTGTATTTATTATTTTCTTTCTTTATTCCTGCCGTTCAGAAGATTTGCTAAGCAATAATGAGGAAGAATATTCCTCAAAGTTTAAGGTATTTTCTAACCAGGAAAAAGAAAAGATTGATTACGGTAAAGGGTTCAAAACACTTTTGGAACGTTATGACAGTATTCATAATGTTCAGCATACACCTAAGGCGCTTAAAAAGGCCTGGAAAAACTCATCTGCAATGAGTGATGAGTATATTGAGTTCAATATTCGTTCCCAGGATATTACCACTGAAAATAAAGAAGTATACACCTTGTTTCCTTTGATCAGGAATCATCAGGTATCAGGAATTATTATAGCAGTTTTAAAAAATGAAGATACTTATGTAGAGTATCTCAAAATGTCTCCTGAGGCAGAGAATTATGATACAATATTAGAATTGTTTCGTGCCCAATATATAAAGAGTACTTTACAAAATAAAAATAATACAAGTAAAGGATCCGGTGGACCCTGTGGTTTTGAAGGAGCACCACCATGTGATATTGATACCATCATTATTATAGTGCCTGGCGGCGGTAGTGGCGGCGGAGGCCTGCCACCCGGAGGAGGAGGTGGTCCTTCCGGAGGCTGTGGTCCATATGAAGACTGTATCCATAAACCAGATGACGGAGGCGGAGGCGGAGGTGAGACAACGCCTACTAATCCCACAAACCAAAATCCTTGTGATAAAACAAAAAGTCTTGTAAATGATGCTAAAACAAAACCTGCTATAGATGCTCTAAAAACAAAATCTACACAAGGAGGAGAAAATGGCTATAAAATTAAAGCAGATGGAACTCCATCCAATGAAATACCAGGTGGAAATCATTCTGTAAATTTTGGAGATAAAACAGGTTATGCAGGCGGATATCACAATCACACTCCAACAGGAATACCAATGTTATCACCGCCAGATGTAGATCAGTTATTAGGTTTTGCAAGAGCACAGGGGAATTATGGAGACCCTACGAAAGCTTTTGTGGGAATGGTTGCTCCCAATGGCATGCATTATGTTATTTGGTTTAACGGAACTTATGAGGATGCTGTAAAAACTTTTTCACAAGAGCAGTTGGATGAATATACAGATAGATATCAGACTAGATATGGAATGTATAAACCCACTTCTGGAGAGATGAGCAATGAAGAAATTGAGAAATTCTTTTTCAGAGCTCTTATAGATATGGAATTAGATGGTAAAATCAAACTACAAAGAGTAGAAAATGATGGAACTGTAAAAATGATAATTAAAAATACTGATGGTACCACAACTGCCACACCTTGTCCGTAATTTAAAAAATAAAATAATATGAAAAATATAACATACACAATTCTATTAATCATTTCAATTTCGTGCAAAGCACAACAAACCTACCCACTTAACACCAATTTTGAAGAAATACCACAAGGCTCTTATATAAAAGATTTAAATAATGAATTAAATCCTTACATAGGAGAATATAAAGCTACCTTTCAGGGAAATGAAATTAAATTATTCATAAGTAAAGAAACTATGAAATATATTAAATCATTAAAGGTTTATCAAGATGTACTATCCATAAGATATATTGTAAAAAATCCTTTAGGAAATATTCTTCAAGATACTCAAAATATGACCTTTCAACCTAATCAACTTTTACATTCAATTTATAGTCGTGGAACTTATCCAAGTAAAAACATTGTATGGTTTAATTATGGAGGAACAAATTGTAAAGTAGGTTGGGGCGGCATTGAATTAAAAAAAATAAATTCTACACAGCTTTCATGGGAATATAAACCTAATGATATAATTATTGATAACAGTAAATGCCCACAAGGGACTGATATTAATATTTACCTCCCTGAAACAAAAGATTTAATATTTACAAAACAATAATGATAGAGACTGTCTTAATGACAGTCTTTTTCACAATGATGAAATATGAAAGCAATATATAAAATAGCTCTTACCCTAACAATGTTGAATATTATATCTTGTAAAGCACAAGAATATCCACTAAACTCTTCTTACATGAAGTTATCCGATAATTCATATTTAAAAGACTTAAATAATGAGCTTCCACCCTATGTTGGAACTTATAAAGCGAATTTTGGTGGTAATGAAATTACTTTATTTATTAGTTTGCAAAATCATAAATTCTTTGATTTAAAAGTAAAAAAGTATTATCAGGATGTTTTATCAATAAACTATATTGTGAAAAGTTCTTCTGGAGTAGTTCTTCAAGATACGCAGAATATGAATTTACCAGCAAATCAACTTCGTTTTACTATATATAGCACTAAGACTAGACCTTCACAAAATGCAGTAATTTTTTATTATGGTGGTACTAATTGTGGAGTTGGATGGGGTGATATTTATTTAAAAAAAATAAATTCCACACAATTGTCATGGCAATATAAACCCAATGATATTGTTCTTGACAGCAGCAAGTGCCCTCCAGGAACAGATATTAATATTTACCTTCCTGAAACAAAGGATTTGATTTTTACAAAACAATAAATAGAGCCTCTTCGGAGGCTTTTTCAAATGATGAAATATGAAACAAATACTATTTATCTTAATTTTTTTATCCGCTTGTTTTAACTCTCAAGTTATAAAAGATTCAATTTTAGGGAAACCAAAATTCGTAAAAGAATACGTAGTTTTTCTAAATAATTCTGGTCCATTTATCTTTATGAAGGGTGATGATGAATATGGTCATGCTGTAATCATGACTCCAAAAAACCTAAGAAGCAGAATGCGAGAGACATGGTTTGAAACAGATTTCTGCCGATATATAAATAATGAAACTTACTATGATAAAAATCGGAATATAACTAAAGAAACATGGTATTACAAATCAGGAGAAATTGTTGATGATTATGATTATACATTTGATAGTCTGAATAGATTAATTGAGGAAAAAAGGAAAAGCAAATACTCAGAATCATCTTCTCATTATTTTTATAATGGAAACAATAAAACTCCAAACTTTAAAGAAACTTACTACAAAATTAAGGATGAGCCTATGGAAAAATATATAAGCAATCGTGAAAGTTTCAGGCCTCTGTATGTAACTAAATTTGATACTCTAACAAAAACAGACAGCATTTTTGCAATTACAAATGAAATTTGGAAAAAGGTAGGTGAGCGTTCTTATACTGAGATTAAAGATTCCATTTATCATAAGAAACTAAATTGTGTAAAAATTTATGATAATCAATATAGGGTAATTGAATCAAAATCTTTCGACCATAAACTTGATTATGATAACAAAAAAATATTTTTAAACAAGCATATGAAATATGAATATGATAAATCCGGAAATCTAATACAGAGAACTGAAATTAAAGATGGAAAGTATCATTATTATACTATACTTGGAAACGGTAAAATAATCACCGAAGAAAAAGATGGTAATTATGAAAGAACTATGTCTATCACTTATGCTTATACCAAAGATCAAAAATTAGAAAGAAGAACGACACACTACAATAATACTATTTGGTATGATATCCGATTTGAATATAAAGATAACTATATAGCTAAAATATTTTATCTAGATGAGAGTGATAAAAAAACAGAACCAACGGTAGTTATTTTCAAATATAAATTTGATAAGCAAACAAACTGGACAGAAATTATTAAAAATGTAGATGGGAAAGATTTATATAAATGGGTCAGAAAAATCGAGTATTACTAATAAAATACCCCCTCAGAAATTCTGAAGGGGTTTTATTTTTTATTAATACGTCTCAAAAACATGCTTCAAAATAGCCTTATCTTCTTCTGTTAAAGCCACTTTTCTTCTGGCCATTGCTCTTTCTGCTACTTCATAGACTTTGTCTAATCTGAATCTTTCATCATCTTTTAAACCGCCCCATGAGAAGTTTTCCACAAGGTTGGGTGGAAAACCGGGTTTGAAGATATTGGAGGCTACACCAATCACTGTTCCTGTGTTCAACTGAGTGTTGATAGCTGTTTTGGAATGATCTCCCATAATCATACCTGCAAACTGTAGCCCTGTATCTTCAAAAGCTTTGGTTCTGTAGTTCCAGAATCTTACATTTCCGTAGTTATTTTTCATGTTGGAAGAGTTGGTATCTGCACCAAAGTTGCACCATTCACCAATCACAGAATTTCCTACAAACCCTTCATGTCCTTTGCTGGAATATCCGAAAATAATAATATTGTTCACCTCTCCTCCCACTTTACAGTGCGGACCAATGGTAGTTGCTCCATAAATTTTGGCTCCAAGGTTAAATTTGGAATCATCACAAAGTGCAATAGGTCCGCGAAGATGACAGCCTTCCATCACTTCTGTATTTTTACCAATATATATTTTTCCGGTTTTTGTATTGATCGTTGAAAATTCAATATAAGCTCCTTCTTCAATAAAAAGATCTTTTTTATCGCCCAGGAAACCATTTGTGGAGGATAGCTCCTGTGAAGTTTTCCCTTTTGTAAGAAGATCAAAATCGAAATCAATGGCGTGATGGTTATAGGTAAATAAATCTTTCGGCTTTTTAAAGAAAATAAGCTCTTCCTTAATATCCGTCATTTTTTCGATCTGATGAAGAGAAAATCCTTTCATATTGACTTTTGCTGCCACCAATTCATCTTCATACACCAAAGCCTCACCCTGCTTAAGATCTTTGATCTGTTGAATAACAGATTCTGTAGGGATAAAGTTCGGAACTAAAAAAAGACTTTCTTTTTCTTCCGGAGCTTTAAATTTATCCTGAAGATACATTTCCGTAAAATAAGAGACTTCGGTATTGTCCAGAATTTTCTGCCATCTTTCAGAAAAGGTAAGGATTCCGCATCGCATGGCTGCAACCGGTCGGGTAAAGGTAAGCGGAAGAAAATCTTCCCAATATTGTGCGTCTGAAAATACTAATTGCATTTTTTAGAAGTTTGGGGTTAAAGGCAAGTAATCAAGGAATGAACCTTTACTGCCTAAGAACAAAAATACAAAAAGATGGGCGAAGTTTAAATAGAAGAGAAAAGATAATAGATGGATAGATAATAGACAGGGAATGAAAAACTAATTTGGCTGAATATTTTTTTATAAGAGTAATAAATTCTGGTGAGTCGTCCTAAAATAGGTTGACATAAATTAAACAATATTTGATCCGGAGAGATGTTTTATTTCTTCGGATTTTTTATGCACTTTATCTGGAGTTTGCATATTAAGGCTTAAATGTGGTCTTTTAGTATTATAAAGATAAATACTTTCTTTTACTAATGAGCTTAGATCTTTCATATTCTTTGTTCTATAAAAAAGGAATTCTTGTTTCAATATTCCATTAATCCTTTCTGCCAGTGCATTTTGATAGCAATCATAACCATCAGTCATTGACGGTTTGATTTCATTCTTATTCAGTATTTTCTGGTAGTAACCAGAGCAATATTGCAAACCTCTGTCTGAATGATGGATTAATGGATCACTTGAACTTCTATTTTTTATTGCCATTTTTAAAGCTTTTGCAACATTTTCAGTGTTCATATTTGAACTTAATGAATATCCCATTATCTTTC
>NZ_MAYF01000016.1 GCF_001684955.1 Chryseobacterium contaminans
ATTATTTATGAAAAGCAGGAAGATTGAAGAGGGAGGCTTGGAAGTTACTTTTAGTTATAATGACTAACCATCAACTAACTATTTAAAATTTCACCTAAAATAAAACAAATAAATATCAGTTCTTGTGGCCTTCATAACTTCCAACCTCCTGCTTCCAACTTTCTAAAGCTCTTCTCAATTATACCTCTTTCTCAAAATACAGTCTGTAATATTTTCCTTTATCATCCTCTCCCATCTCAATTTTCTGACGGTCTCCGTGAATGTAGATATGGAAATTTTTATCTAATTTAATAATACTTTTAAAATGTCTCTGTGTCTTTTTCACCGCCGCTTCACTGATTGGGAATTCTTCTGCAATATTCACCTGCATATCCTGTTCGTAATCGGTTTTAAAGTTCACAAAACTTTCAATGACATGCTCATCGCCCAATACTTCATTCGCAAATTCATCCAGTTTGAATTCTTCTTTTTCTTTGAAGAAGTTGATGGATTTATTCAGGAAATCTGCCTGATCAGCTTTGGAAACCTCAAATTCCTGTGGAAGCTGCTTCGTGATATAATCTTTGTAAACCATCAGTGCTTCCTGAGTGTGGAAATACTCATCATCACGCTGTTTTACCTTTAAGAAATCCTCAAACCAGTAATACATATCTCCGTTTTTGTTGTTATCAACTACAGAAAGTACATACCCTGTATCCTTATTATTGTTGTAGATTAAAGCTGCTTTATCAATTTTAGATAAACCGATTCCCTGATCTTTTTCAATATCAAATGTCTCTTCCGCAGGATTAATCTTCAGGAATGATTCTCTTTTCTCTGTTTTAAAGATTCCTATCTTATCCACTTTATCCGGACGGTCACTTTCGTCTTCAAATAATACTATGAACAATTCTCCACTCTGAACTCTAGGATTTTCAGCAGCTTCAAAAAGGTGTTTTGCAATATTCTCAGACTCCCAGATAAACTTGGACTTATCTTCAAAAATTTCAGATACGGCACTGTAAACCGGGTTATTCACCAGGTAGGTGTCACTGTAAAAATGAAAAGTTTCTTCCGACTTGAATGATCCTAAAAAGTAATCCTCAAGCATCTCTGCCATTCCTTCTTCCAGCTTCAATTCCTCCTGGGAAAGCGTTAGAGAATCTCCGTTAATCTTATTTCCGACTCTGTGTACTATGATTTTTGAAAACATCTTCTGAATATTTGGACTGCAAAGATATTCATTCTATTCTTCACATGAAACTGAATTTTTTAAACCACAAAAGACACAAAAGTTTTTATTTTTTTAAACACTTTAGTTCACTTTAGAAGTTTAAAATAATACTGCAGAAAAGACCACTAAAGATGAAAATATAAGATTTTTAGGATATACCTTCTATTATTCTTTTCTAACAATTGATGGTTGTCATTCTGAATACAAGCTGAAGGTTTGCGAACGTAGTTCAGAAGCGTAATGAAGAATCTCTGTATTATAATTTGATATAGAGATTCTTCCTTCATCAAAATGACAGGCTCTGTACATTGAACCGGTAACATCATCTACTAAAAAAAAAACGCAAAGAAAAATAATTATATCGCTTTATATTAAGGGAGCAAAGAGTAGAATCAATGAATTGATTCTTACGAAGCATATACATAGCCATAAAGCTTCATGAATGACAGTCACACCCTTAGCCTCCTAAAATAAAACATTCGAATCACTAATTCCTTGCGTTTGAAAAAACTTAAGGTCTGGTTTTAAAATACCTCAGATTAAAACAAAACGATTCTTAATACTCTTAAAACCTTATTACCTCTTAATGGTTCTTGCTCATATTTTCCAATTTGATAAAATCCTTATCATTTTGAAATGCTTTTCCATCTTTAAAACTTCAAAAACAAACACACAAATACTTATATTTCAGGTAATTAAATAAAATTCAATTTCAAAGGTATATCATTGGCATCATCAATTTCAAAACATAAAAAAATGGACTTGAAAACATTAAACCGCATAGACAAATTAAGAAGATTAAAAAGCAGAGGACCACAAACTCCAAAATGGTTGAAGCCTTATCACCTTCTTTTTATCGTTTTTTTAATCATTTTCATGTTTGGAGCCTTCATCAAACTGTTGGAGCAAAACCACATTTAACACAATATATACTATGAACTATTTACAGGCTGTACAGGAAATCAAAGAATTGTTTCCTGGCTTTGAAACGGAATTGAATGAAACCAAAAGTCCCAATTCATACAGTGTGATCCGGACCTTCACGGAACGTATTAAAAATATGATCCGTCAGAATGACAGTAATCTGTTGTTCAAAAGTTTACAAAAAATAGACAAAATGTACCTTCATGGAGATATGCTGTTAAAAAACGCCATTGAGAACACTTTTATTTATTCTCTGGACAATTTTACCGCGTTTTGCAGCAAAGAATACCGCCAAATGATCTTCAGTCACATTTCTTCTGACCTGAAAAACAGCTATTCAAGACAAATTTACAATCATGGCATATGAAGCGTTTATTACATTTTTAAATGGTTTCATTACAAAGTGTTTAAATTAAACAAAATTAAAAATAACTCACAATCAATAGATTATGAAAAGTAAAATCAGAAGAATTTCCGACTGGAAAACCTTGAAAAACACCACTAACAGGCACAATACAGAGATACTACTTACTCACATCGCCGTAATTGTAGGCGTATTTATTTTTGCAGCATGCCTTTAAATTTTGGTATACATTTCGCTGCAATAAAAAGTGTTTGAAAAATTCTTAATTATGATGAAAGTAAAAATGCAAACTATTAATCAAAAAATAGCTGTTGAATACTTAAAATTTTTCTATCCGCCACTTCGCAAAGAGATCATACAATTATCTATTCAGGATAATTTTGCAGGGATTATGCAGGCAACCGTTAATTATCTGAAAGGTCTGCTGCAGGAATCGAAGATCAACATTATTGCCCATCATATTAAACTGATGGACGGCCTTTACAGAAACGGGAATTCCTATGTAAGAACAATGATCGAAAACATCTTTGTAAGATCTTTTGAAAGCTTTAAAAAACATGCTAAGATGGCCCATTGGAAACTTCTTTACCAGTATATGCCGGTAAGTTTCCAGATCATTTATAATGAGCAACAGAAGCAGGACCAGCTGTATTTTGGTAAATAACTTTTAAAAATGTAGAAAACTGGACATGTATCAGTTTTCTACGTTTCTTTTATATTTCTTATCGTTTACTTTTTTGTAATTTAGTCTGAAAGTTTAGTCAATCACACATCAGCAAATATAAATAAGGGTAAAAATGATTGAAGTAAAGAAATATGCTAATCAAACAGGGCATCCCGAACCAAGACGGGTGATAAAATATACTTTGTTCTGGTGCAGTAAAGGAACTGCTGAAATTCTCATTGATGAAAATATTTTCTTCCTGAAAAGTGGCCAAACCGTTACTATTACTTCCGGGCAGTTCCATCAGCTGATCTCTGTGGAAGGTGAACTTACTGCCCTCGAATTTACTCTGGATTTTTTCTGTAAAAGCGACAGTGATATTGAGCTGATCTTTCACAACGGACTATTCTGCCACTTTGGAATGAATGAAATGATTACCGTTCAGCATCCTGATTTTTTCACAGACATACTTAACCTTATTGAAAAAGAAATTCAGGAAAAACCTTATCAATATCTGATTTCCACCCATTCTTTGGTAGAATTGCTACTGGTGGAAATTAACCGCAGTAAAATTGCCAATGGTGATGAAATTTGGAAACCCGATGCACTCTTCTTAAAATTTTTGGAAAGTGTCCGAAATCATTTTTCAGATAATCATCCTGTAGCCTATCATGCTGATGCTTTGGCAACCACTGAAGCTAAACTGAATGAAGTTTCTAAGCTTCATACCAATAAAACAGCCCAGAATGTCATCTATAGCCTTACCATTTCTGAAGCCAAGAGATTATTGCTTTATGAAAAACTGAGTGTTAAGGAAATTGCCTACCAGCTTGGTTTTAATGATCCTTTTTATTTTTCAAACTTCTTTAAAAAACATACTTCGCTTTCTCCAAAAGACTATCAAAAATCTGTAAAGAATTAGAATAAATCACGAAACGGGAGAATGGAACAGTGTTAAGAATTTAATTAATATAAAGGTCCAAAATAATTAATTTTCTATCCTCCATTTTTTTTTACGCAAAGTTTTTATTTAAAATACGCATTATTTTTAAGTGAGTTAAGAAAAAATCGATTAATCAATTCTGATGAAGCGAATGTTATCCAGAGCTTCATCAAATCAACTCCGTTGATCCTATCTTTGCCTCCTTAAAAATAAAACATAAGTTTCTTAAAATTTTGCGTTTGAACTAAAAGCAGATTCAATATAATTTATTTACCCGGATTCTGAACTTCATCAAATATTATATGCTTTTCCCGGAATTGTCTATTCTTTAGACGAAGCCTTTCGCTGAACTTTGTACCTGTCATTAAGACCTAAAAATTACGCTTATGAAAACAAGACAGGACATCGCTGGATTTTTATTGAGAATAGCCTTGGCAGCCGGATTTTTATCCGCAGTAGCAAGTCGGTTGAATCTTTGGGGAGCACAATCTTCCGGCTGGAAAAATTTTGTTCAGTATACAGCTGAAGTCAATTCATTCTTACCTCACTCCTGGATTCCCACACTTGCTGTATTGTCTACCATTGCTGAATTAACTATTGGCATTTTACTGCTGGCGGGATTTCAGATCCGTAGAACAGCTATTTCTGCATCTGTTCTGACTTTAGTTTTTGCGATAGCCATGAGTATTTCTTTTGGCTGTAAGGAAGCTTTGGATTACTCCGTCTTTGTATTCAGTGCAGGAGCTTTTTTACTGAGTACTTTTTCCCGTTATCCATGGTCTTTAGAACAAATTTCACATTAATTATCATTTAAAATTGAATATCATGAACACTAGCATCAACGATTACATTGTAAAAACAGAACAAAAAGAATGGCAGCCTTTAATTGAAAAAGGAATCCACTACAAAGGCATTTTTGTAAAATCTTTAAAATTTGATCCTGAACAAAACCGATCTACCACAATTCTTTTAAAATTTGAGCCGGGAGCAAGTTATCCTTATCACAACCATCCTGCCGGTGAGGAACTTTTCATTCTGGAAGGTGATGCCGTTATTGCAGGTGGAAACCTTGAAAAAGGAGATTATTTGTATACACCACCTGGCTTCAAACATTCCGTTACATCAGAAAACGGCTGTATTATTCTGTTCATTGTTCCGGAAGAGGTGGAAATCCTTTAACCTCGCAACCTATTTTACAATCAACCTGTGGTGGAATTTTTTTTCATCATAGGTTTAGGCGTTTATACCATTTTTCACCTATAAAAATACAGATTTGCTTGAAAACACTGGTTCAAGACTGGAAAATGAAGTAGTATAAAACTGCGCTTTCACTGTAATCCCCTGAAATTAATTATTTTTACACTCTTTTAAAATTATATCTGGAATGAAAAAATTCGGAATATCCGTTCTTATATGTTTGTCTTCATTATTAAGTGCCCAAAATAAACAACAGATTGATGCCTTCTATACAGCCATCCGTGAGAATAATTTCCCACTGGTAAAGAAAATAGTGGATCAGGGATTTCCCATTAAAACCACTCTTCCGGGGGAAACAGCACCCGTATTGGCTGCTATCTGGAAAAAGAATTTCCCTATGGTAGAATATCTGGTCAATAAAGGAGCTGATATCACTACGGAGAAAAAATTAGTAGATGGTGCTATTGAATATGGAAGTCCGGAAATCACTTTCTACCTGATCAAAAAAGGAGCTTATGCTAAAAATGCATTATACACCGCCATCTTCCATGAAAATTTTGGAATTGCCAAAGAACTCTATCTGAACCACCAACCTCAAACCCTTAGCTATGATGATCCGGGTAAACTTTTGTTGTTGGCAGTAAAAAGTAATGATCTGGAATTCATCAAAAAACTTCCTCTAAAAGGAAAGGATTCCCCAATGGATTACTTTAATTACGATGGATATAATGCCTTATTGGTTGCCGTAGAAAAAAATGAGACTGAAATTGCAAAATATTTACTGTCTCAGGGAGCCGATAAAAAATCAAGAATCACTTTTGAGACAGATAATGGTACTGTTTCCGGAAAAACAGCCTTACAAATGGCTAAAGCCAATAAAAATACAGAACTTATGAAGCTTCTGAAATAAAACAGATATCTGATTCTCTTTTTTGAATCTATCTTAGAAAAGTTTACAGTATGACTGAAATTAAATTCCGGAAAGGCTTTATCTGTCAGCTGGAAAGATATTGAAAGTTTTCATAGCGGCTTTTATAAGAGTGTACAGATTTTTATCCATCCCAAAGATCCTGAAAAATACACGGATAAAAGCAAGTTGCTTCAGCTTATCAAAAGTATTTTTTCTCCTAAATCTGATGTATTAACGACTGATACAGATGTTTTGGAAACCGGGAAAAAAGAATTGCTGATATTGTTGAATAATAAACTTCAGGAAAACAGATAATCCCTAATTTTGTAAGGAATCCAATTAATAAAAGGTTTCATTTCTATTTTTTAAGCTATGTTTAAACGTTTTGTCATCATTTTTTCCATACTAGGAATTTTGTATATCCCGTTTCGAATGGTGATAAAATCATATGCTTTGGAAAAAATACAGGGAACGGTAAAGCAAGTCCGTGCTTCCTCCAACAGGATTCCTTATTATACTTTTTCTTTAGAAGAATACCCATGTAGCTTTTATAATAAAGGCAACGGGACTTTAAGTCTGCTGAAAACTCCCCCGAAACCTGGTGAACAATCAGCTTCTCTGATGATACAATCATCGGACAGATCTCTGTTGAACAGCAATGAGTCTATTTTTTATTTTGCCTTCCATCCAAAAGATAAATTAATTGATCTCTACTACTCTATTGTAAGGCCGGGAATTTTCACCCACTTTACTTTTTTATTCTTGTATTTTTTAATTTTGCTTCTCAATGCGTTGGGGGCTTACCGTTATCCGAAACAGGACATCTTTACTCATCTCATTAAGGGATATCTTTTGTTGATATTTTTGCTGATGTTTTTGTAAAAAGGCCTGATAAAAACTGTTCATCTTTAATTTTAAACATTCAAAGACTTTTAAATAATATTTTGTTTTCAATATTCTTTATTTTATTGTATTTTGCCTTTACTCAAACAATATTGGAATCAGGAACAAAATCCGGGCACTATTTTCTAACCTTTTCCGGTTAAAATCTTGTACTTCGTCTGATATAAAAACTAAAAACCAATACGATGAAAATAAATATCAAAAAGAAATCTGTCATACTCTGGAGCATTGCCATCATTGCTGTGGTGATCTTACCGGATTCCGAAATGTATTACCAGCGGTATAAGCTGAGATCTGAAAAGCTTCCGGAACAATATCAATCATATACAACACTGGACAGCCTGAAAGATAATGATTACGAAATCATTAAACTATCCCGTGGTATCCATGAACCTGTTATTCAGGAAAACGACAGTACCATTGTGATCATTACCAAGAGAGATCACGATTCTGAAAAAAAGAACTCTGACAATATTTATACGTGGTATAAAATAAACCTGAAAGGACAAATAAAAGACAGTCTTCAATACCAATATAATACTGAAAATGGGGTTCATAATTATCAGACTTTTAATGATTATATTGTAGATGTAGATCAGAATACCTACAGTAATTGGTTAAAAGATGGTGATACCACCCATTATCCGTATAAAAATATAGATGATGCCAAAATATTTTCGGTAGCCGAAACGGAAGATATCATAGCAGACAGAGATTATATGTATGATGATATTATTCATTCTCACTCCCCGGGAAATGAGTATAAGTACAAACTAACAGTATTTAAAGACAATGTCTGGAATTATTTTTATGCTGAAAAAGATTGGCACGGTTATCCCCAAAACACTCCCAACAAAAAGGGTATTGACTTCAGCAATGCCGGTTATGAGGTTGATAAATCTTCAGGATTGATCCAAAGAGATCATGTCCAGAAAAAAGAATGGAATGCCCGTACATTCTGGAGCTTAAAAAACTTTAGCTGGGGAACCGGAAATGGGTCTGGAAATCATGGATGGACAGGAACATCCTATTTTTCCATCAAAATGCCCAAAAAGACACTTCATTACAAACAGGACGTTTTCATAGAGCATCCCGACAACTATGTGAGAGATCCTTTTTCTTTTTTTGTATACCAGCCTAAAAACGGAGATTATATGCTGCTCATTGATGAAGAACATCAGCTTTATTATCTTATAAGGCCTAAAAAACATTAAAAGCTTAAGAATAGTCAGAAATGAATCTGATTTTATCCTATTTCTTTGATTTTAAGGCACCGTTTCTATTCCTGAAAGCTGAAAATTTCCCTTTTCATCCTTGAGCCAAAAGACAAATTGGGACAAAAACCTATTAATAGTAATGACAGATATTGGGTTAATTTCATTTTAATATTTGTTTGGTTGTTACTTCTTGATATAAAAATACTATTCTGTTGTTTAACAGGGAAACCACCACCAGATTGAATGTATCAGATTATTTTTAAAGTATACATTAATATGCCCGTCAGAAATTCCCTCTTTATCTTCTCTTAGCCTGATAACCGGAAGCTTTCCTTCCCCCGGACGTTCCAGCTGATGTATGTTTCTTACTGAATTGGGAAAGATCTTTCTGATATCATCCAGTGTAGTTTTGGCATCTATTCTCTTTCCTTTATACAGAATATAATTCCCGTTCAGAAATCTGAATTCATTAACGCCTACCTTCTCTTTACTGTTTTCAAAACAAGATCCGTTTTTATACAGATATCTATCTTCCTGAGTTCCTTCCTCAAAAATATAGGCACAAGGCTCCTCATCAGCCATTAGCCTAATGCTGTCCGGTTTCCCGAAAACCTTTTCAAAATCCTTAAGATCAAAAATTCTTTCTGTCTTACCGTTGAAACGTATATCTTCTACCAACATGACATCATCTTGCCCGTCTTTTACTTCCTCTGAAATCTGTTTTGAATGATGTACTGTTGAATCTGCTTCCTTACTATTTTCCGTTATTTCAGTTTTGGCTGATATGTTAAGTTTTTCCTCTTTATTCTTATTACAGGACTGTAATAAAATGATAACTAATACAATAGTAAAATACCTCATACATTAATTTTGCTTACTTGGTGTATAAATTTCCGGCTCAAAAGCTATATCCGTGCCTTTGATCAGTACGAATGTACAAAAAACGGTTTATTAGAGTACCATTCTCTCTTATTTTCATTTTCTTTCATCTTATGATTTATTTTTATTTTGTATTTTTAGTATTCAATTAAAAACCAAACCATTATAACTCATCATTGAATATGCTGAATATTTATCATTCTTTACTGATTGGAGCATCAAGGGAAAAAGTATACCATGCCATCAGCAGCCAGCCCGGATTATCTGCATGGTGGACACCGCATACCAAAACCAGTGCTGAAGCGGGCAGTATAGCCAGGTTCTCCTTTGGTCCTGATTATTTTAAAGAAATGAAAATAGTAAAACTTACTCCCTTTGAAGAAGTTCAATGGCATTGTGTTGCAGGCGCCCACGAGTGGATAGGAACTGATATTTCTTTTCATCTTTTATCGGGAGACAAGGAAACACTGCGCAAAATGCATCCGGAAATGGAAGGCCAGATCGAGCAACTGGTATATGATAGTGGAACCTTGCTTATTTTTCAGCATAAAGGCTGGGATACCTACTCACCAATGTTCGCGGAATGCAATTATACCTGGGGACAGTTTTTGAGAAGCTTAAAATTGCTTTGTGAAACGGGAAAAGGAAAACCCTGGCCGCACCAGCATCGTCTATAATTGGTTTTAATGCTGGAGGCCAGATAAGGGAAGCTGGAAGTTATTTTAGAAGGTGTGATGATTCTCAATTTCCAGCTTAGATAAAACCAAAAAATTTTTGAACCCTAATATTCAATATCTAATTCCGGTTTTTGAAAGGCAGTTTGAAAACTGAAGGCATATTCTGATGGTCCGTTCTTCTGTAGATGTTCTAACCTTTCCAGTGCTTCTTCTATACTAGGATATTGATGCTCTTTGATCCACCACAACACATAATACGCCTTTCCATATTTTTGAAACCATTCTTTTCTTCTCCTTACAAAATCCACATGGAAGGTCTTATAAGTAAAGTGCTCTAATGATTCTTTATCCTTCCATACCGAAAGATTAATAATAACCTGTTCATCATTAAACGGGTTAAAACCGGTGGCATTATTGTCTTCATCCTTTAATCTCCAGACAAAACCATTGCTTTCTTCTGCCAGCTGATTCACTGAATCAAAATGCTCTACAAATTCCTTCATTACCGGATCTTCAATATTTACACCAATCATCCTGGCTACATTAATCTGTGCTAACTGATACATTTTATTATTTACTGTTTTATTTCTATTATTGTGTAAAAATAGCCCCTACAGCATTAGCATAAAATAACTATCAATTTAGATACTATAAAAAAGATGGAGAAAGAATGTGAAACTTCTTATATCAATATTGGTGAAAAATCCTATCCCTGCGCCGTAAGTTTTGTGATGGACCTTATTGGCGGAAGATGGAAAGGAGTCATTCTGTGTCACTTAAAAAATGGAGACAAACGGTTCGGAGAACTTAAAAAAGAGCTTTCTTTTATTACAGAGACCACCCTAAGCCTTCAGTTGAGACAGTTGGAAAGAGACAAACTGATTACCAGAACTGTTTTCGGAACAAAACCTCCGGTGAAAACCGTATATAGCTTGTCAGAATTGGGTATTTCCTTCATTCCGTTACTGGATAATATCAATGAATGGGGTAAAAATATTCTGGAAAATAAAATACCATCTTAAAAGTCTGAGGTGTATTTCAGATTTTTAAGATGGCAGATGTTTAATATACTTTGCTTCCCTTGATGGTTAAAGCATGCTTAGTTTTTATTGAGGGGCAGCATCTTCCATCCTCCTCTGTATATTCCAGTTTTTCTACAATAATCTTTCCATTTTTAATGGTATCAAAAGCGAAAAGATAATCTGGTTCATATCCTGCAATCACTTTAACGGTATGCCCGTCATTCTTGTACAAAGACAGACCTTGGCCTATGAGGGCGTTCCCGCCTTTAGGGGCAATATTCCAATAAATAACTACATCTTCTATTCCATCACCTGTAAAATCTCCTACATAAGGTTCCTGAAGATCAATCCCACCATCATCATAAGTTTTAAGAATATTAGGTAAATAAGCTTCAAATTGTTTTACAGCCTGTTTTACAGCTTCTTCTTTAGAAATCCTATTCTCAGGAGTTTCCGGCCCTTTAGAACCTGATTCTTTTTTCTGTGGCAAAGACTGTTCTTTTTTTGTTTCATCTTTTCTCTGCTCTTTATGATCAGAATTGCTACAACCTGTCAATACTGTCAGGAAGCCCATTATGCCAATAATCTTTTTCATATATTCTGTATTTCCGATGATAAAATTGAATGAATTGATAAATATACAGCAATATGATAAAATCAAAACTATTCGATTCTTTTATTATATGAATTAATAATGCTCTAAATAACCAGGAAAATTAATGATTGAAAAAAATAAAAAACTAAACTCCAAATTGTCTCAGATGATGATCCATGTGCTTATATGCTGCTATTCCCCATTCATTGGTGGAAATATTTCCAAAAGCAGGATGAGAAAGGGTTAAAGGCTTAGTATTAAATGGAAATTGACTAATTAATTCAACAAATTCACTTTTATATTTCTCAAAATCAAGATCATTGGCTTTTCCTTTGGTATTGTGCTCTGTTTCACCCTGGATATTCTTTTTAAAGCCAGGAGCTATATAAAGGGCAAGAATTCTCAGTAGATACTGTTTTGGTTGAGTTTTTTTATTTCCTCTTTCCTCCTCCAGAATTTGTCTGTTACAGGAATTGCAATGAAGAAGCATTTCGGCTGCTGTCATTGTACCCCATTGAGGTTGATGAATTGCCGATAAATTATTGACCCTTGCAATAATGAGATCTGCCGTTTCCTTTTTTAAAAGATTTTTTCTCATGATAATGATGGTTATATTACTAAAAAATCAATCTGTATCTATTAAAAATATTCCTTCCGTTTACATTATCCTTTTTCTCTTTTTAAACGGTGTAATATTACTACAAATAATTGTAAATAATCATATGGTAAAAGCGAATCCGGCGGTAAACAAAGTTTACCGCCGGATTATTTTATAAACTAAATGTTAGTTATATGTATTAGATTTTATAGTACTGCAATTTTTTTATCTTGAGCTGCCATTTAAAAGTTTTGAATTTGTTGATTTATTTATGAATATCAAATAATCAAAAGAGTTAGCAACATTGGTTTTTATAAATTCATTTTTATCCGTGCCTGATCCTGTTTTACGAAATAAAATGTCCTGCAATATCCAATTGCCTAATTTGTTCCCATCTTTTTTGATTGCTTTTAGATCCAGAATAAAAACTGGAATATTGAGTGAATTAAGCTTATATTCTAATGTTCCGGGACCTGCTTTTTCTGAATTATAGGTACCCAGCTTTCCATCAATGCTTGC
>NZ_MAYF01000017.1 GCF_001684955.1 Chryseobacterium contaminans
TTTAATCCATATTTAATGGTTCTTTGAGGACTATTCAATACATTTGAACAGATTATTTTTTAATCCCAGCATCATGAAAGAGCATTTGAAAAACGATTCAGTGAACATGAGCCATCTATTGGACATTATAAAAAAGCAGGGAGCAGAATACCTGAATTCTCTGGCAGACAGGCCTACCTCTATCAATACCCCTTTTGTACCAGCCTCTGCAAACCTTCCCGAATATGGTTATGGAACTGAGGAAGTTATTAAAATATTCAATGAAAAGTTTGAACCTATTATGGTAGGAGCTTCCGGCCCAAGATATCTGGGATTTGTAACCGGAGGTTCTACACCGGCATCTATTGTAGGAGATTGGCTGACTACCATTTATGATCAGAACCCCAAGTCCGGAAAAGGGCAGGGAGATATTTCCGCGAATGTAGAATTTGAGGCTATCAGGCTTATTCTGGAACTCCTGAAACTTCCGGATAGTTTTCTGGGTGGATTTGTTACCGGAGCTACCATGTCAAATTTCACCTGTCTCGCAGTGGCCCGTCAATGGCTAGGCAAAGAAAAAGGAAGGGATATTGCCAAAGAAGGTGTTTCTGAAACAATTAAAATACTTACTGCAACTCCGCATTCATCCTCTATAAAGTCACTGTCACTTTTAGGAATGGGAAGCAATAGTATTATAAAGATTAAAACAGATGGAAATGACCGTGAGGCTATTTCTATTAAAGATCTGGAAGCACAGATCATAAAGCTGAACAATGAGCCGTTTATACTTATCTCCAGTGGAGGAACCGTAAATACGGTTGATTTTGATGATTTTAAAGAGATCAAAAAGCTGAAGGAACAATATAAATTCTGGTGGCATATTGATGCTGCATTTGGTGGTTTTGCTGCTTGCTCAGAACATTATAAGCACCTTGTTGAAGATTGGGAATATGCAGACAGCATTACCATAGACTGCCATAAATGGCTGAATGTTCCTTATGAAAGCGCCATATTTCTGGTAAAAGAGCAATATAAAGTTTTACAGGTAGAAACTTTTCAAAATTCCAACGCCCCTTATTTAGGTGATCCTTTGGATGATTTCAGTTATTTAAATTTTCTTCCTGAGAACTCAAGACGATTGAAAGCACTTCCGGCGTGGTTTTCTTTAATGGCATATGGAAAAGAAGGGTATAAGGATATAGTAGAAAATAATGTTTCATTGGCCAGAAATTTCGGAAGGCTTATTGAAAACAGCAATGATTTTAAACTCCTGGCTCCGGTAAGACTCAATACGGTTTGTTTTACGCTAAAAGATAATGCTAAGCAGGATGAGGTTGGGAAATTCCTTGAAATGCTTAATAGTACAGGGAAAGTTTTCATGACCCCAACGTTTTATAATCAGCACAACGGAATCCGGGCGGCTTTTGTTAACTGGAAAACCAATGAAACAGATGTTCAGTTGATCTTTGAGACCATGAATACAATTATTACACAATTACAATAAAAAATTGCTACGAATACACGAATAATTCATTTTGCCTTATATTCTATGATTATGAGTTTGTAAGAGCTGTTTTATTTGTGTATTCGTGGCTAAAAATATTATTTGGGGATCAGGTCACAGAACCAGAAAATATATTCTTCCTCTTTGTCTTCCGGCTTAGATTTCGGTTTGGGATAAGTCTTTTTCACTGTTTCTCCAATTTCAAACTGAACCGGACTTTTAAAAAGAGGTCCATCAAAGGTAAAAGTATGAAATTCCCCATTTTCTCCACAGGGATCTACGTTTTTAGGGAGATCATCAAGAAACTGCTGGTCAATAATTCTTCCTGCAAAGCTTTTGTCCAGATAAGTCCCATTCACACAGGTTACAATCGTTTTAAATCCTAGTTTTAAAAACTCTTGAATAAGATCAGATGTGTCCTGTTTCCAAAGAGGAAATACAGCCTGCATACCAATGGAATTTAATTGTTTTTCCCTGTATTGGCGAAGATCTTCCAGAAAAATATCCCCAAAAATAGAATGGGTAATACCCTGAGACTGTATTTCTGCCATTGTTCTATTCATAATTTCCTGATATTCCTCCATGGATGGTTCCTTTGGAAGTTCCATTTTAGTGAGGGGAATACCAAGAAGGGAAGCCTGCTGTTCCAAAAGAAGAACATGAACCCCATGCATAGAAATTCTTTGAAACTCTTTATTGATGCTGGTTAATAAAGTTTCTACTTCATACTCATCTTCCTGCAGTATTTTGTAAAGAGCCAATGCAGAATCTTTTCCGCTGCTCCAGTTGAATAAGGCTTTAGGCTTCATTACTCTAAATTTCTTTTAATCCTGCAATTTTATGACAAAATTTGTAACATTCCGGTGATTTATGAAGTCTAATTAGTAAATAAACTTGAAAACTCTCAAAATTAAACAGATTTAAAATAAAACACATGAAAAACCTATTAGTTGGGACAGCCGTCCTATTTTTCACAGGAATCGCAACACCTTTATTTTCGCAGAAAGCTGAAGCTCCAAAATTTGTAAGCAATACGGAAGGAGTAAAGGAATACACCTTAAGTAACGGGATGAAAGTTCTTTTAATTCCGGATGCCTCCCAAAGTAATATGGTGGTGAACATCATTTACAATGTAGGGTCTAAGCACGAAGGATATGGCGAAAAAGGAATGGCTCACTTACTGGAGCATATGTTATTTAAAAGCACTAAGAAATTAGGTGATATTAAAAAACAATTGTCTGATAAGGGCGGAGATGCCAATGGTACAACCTGGTACGATAGAACAAATTATTACGAAATTTTCCCTTCCAGTGATGAAAACCTGAAATGGGCTTTAGAAATGGAAGCAGACAGAATGGTGAATGCTACGATTCTTCAAACGGATTTGGACAAGGAGTTCTCTGTGGTAAGAAATGAGTTTGAGATCGGTGAGAATAACCCTGGCTCAGTTCTGATGGAGCGTATTGTATCCACAGCTTATTTATGGCATAACTACGGAAACAGCACCATTGGAAGTAAAGAAGATATTGAAAGAGTAAAAGCACCAACGCTTAGAAAATTCTATGAGAAACATTATCAGCCAGACAATGCAACCCTTGTTGTAGCCGGTAAGTTTGATGAAAAACAGGCCTTAAATTATATTTCGCAGTATTTCTCTGTAATTCCGAGACCATCCAGAGTTTTAGATCAAACTTATACTGTTGAGCCGGCTCAGGATGGAGAACGTTTTGTAGAGTTGAAGCGCTCAGGAGACAGTAAAATTGTGGGAGCATTATATCATACGGCACCTTATGCGGATAAAGATTATGCAGCATTAGATGCATTATCGGAAATTTTAACAGCAGATCCTTCAGGATATTTATATAAGGCTATGATTGATTCTCATAAAGCAGCTTCAGTTTATTCTTATCAGCCAACGGTAAGAGATGCCGCTTTTATGTATTTCGGCCTGGAAGTTCCTGCGGATAAAGATGTAAAAGCAGTGGAAAGCGAATTCAGAACAGAGCTGGATAAAGTTTCAACCATTAAGTATACGGAACAAGATGTTGCAAGAGCTAAAGCTAAAATTTTAAAGCAGATTGAGAACACAAAAAATAATACCATCAATTTTGCGATCGGGCTTACTGAGATTGTAGGTGCTGGAAGTTACAAATTAGGAATGTTATATCGTGATAATGTTGAAAAACTAACTTTGGCCGATATTCAGAGAGTTGCAGATAAATACTTTAAAACCAACAACAGAACAGTTGGTGTATTTGTACCTGCTAAAGATGAGATAAGAGTTAAGAATATCGAGTATTCTGATGACCAGATTGCCACTTTAACGAAAGATTATAAAGGAAAGGCTTTAGAAAAAGAAGTGGCTCCATTTGAAGCAAGCATTAAAAATCTAAAAGCTAATCTTTCTGAAGGGAAATTAAGCAACGGAATGAAGTATGGTGTTATCAAAAAAGAAATTAAAGGAGGAAAAGTATTAGGTAGCTTCCGTTTTCCTGTAAGTAATGCTAAAGACTTAAGTGGGAAATCTCAGATAGGGGCGTTAATGGCTCAGGTGATGAAAACCGGAACCAAATCTCATACGAAAGAGCAGATTCAGGATATGCTGGATCAGTGGAAATCTTCCATCAACTTTTCATTCAAAGGGCAAACATTATCTGCCAATATAAGTACATACAAAGAGCATTTACCGAAAGTAATGGACTTGATGAAAGAAATCCTTACAGAGTCTAATTTTCCTGAAGCAGAATTGGCAAAAACTGTTAACGAGTACAATACGTACCTGGAAGGATCTTTAAATGATCCACAGGCATTGGCATTTACGGAAATTGGAAAGATTACGGAAAACTATCCTAAAGAAAGTATCTATTATACTCCATCTTTCAAAGAGCAGATTGAGGCTAATAAAACCATCAAAAGACAGGAACTTGTAGATTTTTACAATAAAATTATAGGAAGTAATAACGGAGTAGGAACCATGATTGGAGATGTAGATTCTAAAACAGCGTCTTCATTAATGGAAAATACATTTGGAAAATGGAACTCCAAATCTAATTACGAACAAATCAAACCTGAACTTTTTGCGACTAAAAAAGAAGATAAAATTTATTTAACACCTGATAAAGAAAACGGAGCTGCTGTTGGTAAAATCAGTTTCTCTATGGATAGAAAGAGTCCTGATTATCCAGCATTGCTGATTGCTAATGAAATGTTGGGAAGTGGTGGATTTATGACAGCAAGAATTCCGATGAGGCTTCGTGAAAAAGAAGGAATCAGCTATGGTGCAGGTTCATATATGTCGGTGCCGTCAGATAATACGGTGGCTTCTTGGGGCTGGTATGCATTCTTTAATCCAACTAAGAAAGATGCTGTAAATAAAGCACTAAAAGAAGAGGTAAACAAAGCGGTAAAAGAAGGATTTACTGAGGAAGAATTTAAGTCTAATTTAACTTCCTGGCTAACTTCAAGAAAAACAAACTTAGGAAATGACAGTACTTTGATGGGGCTTGTAAATTCCCAGCTTCAGTATGGTATTCCTTTAGAAGATTATGATACGTTGGAAGCAAAAGTTTCAGCTTTAAAAGTAGGTCAGGTGAATGATGTTCTTAAGAAATACATCAGTGAAGATAAGCTGACTTCTGTTTTTGCAGGAGATTTCAACAAGAAATAATTTCAGACACATATAAAGTAAAACCGCAGATGATTCTGCGGTTTTTATTTTTGGTAATTATATCACTAAAATAAACTTCCAGCCTCCTTCTTCCAGCTTCCATGCTCATCTATCTTTTATTCTCAACTTCTTTTATAGGGATAAAATCTCCGTTAAAGTAGTCAATTTTCATTTCAAAAGGAGTAATAGGATTGGCTGTGAATGAAACTCCAATACCACCGCCATGAGGAAATGCAGGGGTAGGCATCAGATTGGGTAAATTGGGATTGGCTTTTATTTTTCCTACAAAATAATAGTCATTATCTTTCTTTTCAGCTTTTGTAAACAGGTTTTCCATAGAAAGATAGATATAAAGTTCACCTTTATAGATAATAGCATAGATGCCGTCTTTTCTGATCTCCTTTTCTTCCCCGTTCACTGTTTCATAGATTCTGACAATTTTTGGAGCATTACCATAAAACTTTACACGGGAAATTTCTTTATTGGGCTGTTGATTTTTTAGGGATTCATAATCATTATAGGCTCCATCTTTTAATTCCGGAGAGTGAAATAGGCTGATCATTTCCTTGGCAATTCCCTCAAAATCTTTAATTTGTTCATACGTGTAATGCTGGTCAGACTGTGGTTTTTTAGAGACATTTGTAGCGATAAAATCAACAAGGAGTTCACTTCCTTTCTGCAGGATTTCCTTAGTTACATCAGATTTGGCTTTATGGTCAATAGCCTGATTGGCCTGATCTAACAAAGAGTAAGTACCATCTTCATTTTTTGAGAATAAAAATGCCTGGAAATAAAAATAACCATGAGCCGCCATTTCAGCGAAAGAAAGTTGTCTGAGATATAAAACTAAAGTGCCGTTTTCTGCATTTTCCCCATTAAGGTTGTTTAGAACATCTTGAAATTGGTTGGAAAGAGGTTGGGAAGCAAACAAATTAGCAGGATTATTTAAAAGTCCTTTTCTAACAGTTCCTAATGAAGTGGTATCAATCCTGCGATCAAGCAGCTTAATGGTTTTGTAATAGCTCTTATCCAGTTTTTTTGTGGGAAGGCCGATGGTAAATTCTTCACGTTGCTTTTGGGCTGATATCATTGCCATAGAGCAGAGGAAAAAAGAGAATATAAGTCTTTTGAAATAGTTTTTCATAATGATTGTCTTTTGTGATTTTTGTTAGGTGATTGCAGAGGAAGATGATTATTTCCTATAGGCTATAATAGCTCCATTTTCAAAATAATAATCAGAGCCAAATAGTTCTTCCGCATAGATTTCCGGCAGAAAATAGGAGTCGATCTTATTTTCCTTCTGGTATTGTTCAAATTCTTTTTTTGTGATTTCCTCACCATCCAGAAAATAAATGAAGTCTTTGTTTTTAGGAATAAAAGGTAACTTCTTGGCCTGATTCAGATTAATATTCAGCACTCCATTTTCCTTAATATGCCTCTTATGGACAAAAAGAAAATATTTATTAGCATTTAATTCTCCATCCTCAGGAACGGTTCCTTCAAAAACAAAGATATTGCTTAGCCTGATGTCATCCGCAGGAATGTTGATAATATGGCTTTTAAATGAATGCTCAGATTTATACCTTTTAAAAGGAGTAAGAATCGTAATAGACTCATATGAGATGAGGTTTCCGGGATCTCCTGAAGGCAGTACTTCTAGTTTTCTGGTGATTACGGGTTTCGGATAATCATAGTCTTCATCTCCTGTTTTTGGAGAGACCCAAATCATACCTTGAATCTCCGCAACGCCCAAGGTATCAGTCTTCTTTTTTTGGGCATTGAAGTTGGAGGTAAATAAAATAGACAGAAAGATTCCACTGGCTATTTTTCTAAAAGGAAGTTGAAAAAAGTGGTATTGGATATCTGATTTTTCTTCCGGAATATATAACCGATCTGCCTGAATTCTTCCACAAACAGATGAGTTGGATTGTAATAATATATTAATTTCTTCATCCGTTTTATCTGCGAGGTCGTATACTTTCTTTGAACAAAGGTCACAAAAGCTCCCACCAGAGATTTCCTGCATATTTTCTCGCGCCACAGAGCAGGGTTCTTTAATTTGAAATTCCTTTTTCATGAGTATTAGTTTTGTTAGATTAAAAATACAAAAAAACCTCAAAGAATTTCTTTGAGGTTTGAATTATACTGATTATGAGTTTTTTCGAGAAGAATGTTGATTGTGAAACTAATTGAAACCTATAACTGTTTTCCAGCCTGTTCTGTTTAGAGTGTTTACTAAACTAAAATAAAGCAAAAGTGCAAGTGAGATTCTTATATTTTACTTTTTGCAATGTATATCAATAAAAAAACCTAACAGGATTTCAAATCCTGTTAGGTTTATATATTCAATAATATGAATTTCGTCTTACATATTTCTTCTGTACTTACCACCCACTTCAAATAAAGCATTGGTGATTTGTCCTAAAGAGCAGAATTTAACTGCATCAATCATTACTTCAAATAAGTTCTGCTGGTTGATGGCTGCATGCTGAAGTTTTCTTAAAGCCTCTTCAGATTTTTCTTCATTCGCTTTCTGGAAGTTATGAAGCGCTTCAATCTGTGCCTGCTTTTCCTCTTCGGTAGAACGGATAACCTCTCCCGGAAGTACCGTTGGAGAACCGTCTTTTCCAAGGAAAGTATTTACCCCGATGATCGGATATTCTCCGGTATGTTTCAGCCATTCGTAATGCATAGATTCCTCCTGGATCTTAGAACGCTGGTACATGGTTTCCATTGCTCCCAATACACCACCTCTTTCTGTAATTCTGTCGAATTCTGCATACACAGCCTCCTCCACAAGATCTGTAAGCTCTTCAATAATGAAAGATCCCTGAAGTGGGTTTTCATTTTTAGCAAGACCTAATTCTTTGTTGATAATTAACTGAATTGCCATTGCTCTTCTTACAGACTGCTCTGTAGGAGTCGTAATCGCTTCATCGTAAGCATTGGTGTGAAGTGAGTTACAGTTGTCATAGATCGCATACAATGCCTGAAGGGTTGTTCTGATATCGTTGAAATCAATTTCCTGCGCGTGAAGAGAACGTCCTGAAGTCTGGATGTGGTATTTCAACATCTGGCTTCTTTCATCTGCACCATATTTCAGCTTCATTGCTTTTGCCCATATTCTTCTTGCCACACGTCCGATCACTGAATACTCAGGGTCGATACCGTTTGAGAAGAAGAAAGATAAGTTCGGTGCAAAATCATTGATGTCCATTCCTCTTGACAGGTAGTATTCCACATAGGTGAAACCGTTAGCCAATGTGAATGCTAACTGAGAAACCGGGTTAGCTCCAGCTTCAGCAATGTGATATCCTGAAATAGAAACAGAGTAGAAGTTTCTTACTTTTTCCTTAATGAAATATTCCTGAACATCACCCATTAACCTTAGAGCGAATTCAGTGGAGAAGATACAGGTATTCTGAGCCTGGTCTTCTTTTAAAATATCAGCCTGAACAGTACCACGAACAGTAGCAATGGTTTTAGCCTTAATTTCTGCATATACATCAGCAGGGATAATTTCATCACCTGTTAATCCTAAAAGCTGTAATCCCAATCCGTTGTTGGATGGAGGAAGTTCACCATTATATTTTGGCCTTTCTAAGCCTTTATCATCGAATTTTTCTTTAAGCTTAGCTTCAACTTTAGCTTCTAATCCGTTTTCTTTAATATATTTTTCAACATTCTGGTCGATGGCAGCATTCATGAAGAAAGCCAGCAGCATTGGAGCAGGTCCGTTGATCGTCATGGAAACTGAAGTTAATGCATTTACCAAATCAAAACCTGAATATAGTTTTTTAGCATCATCCAACGTAGCAATAGAAACTCCCGCATTACCAATCTTACCATAGATATCCGGTGGTAAAGCAGGGTCCTGTCCGTATAACGTTACTGAGTCAAATGCTGTAGACAAACGTTTTGCAGGCATTTCTGCAGATACGTAATGGAATCTTCTGTTGGTTCTTTCCGGCCCTCCTTCTCCGGCAAACATCCTTGTTGGATCTTCTCCTGTTCTTTTGAACGGGTAAATTCCGGCTGTATAAGGGAAACTTCCCGGAAGGTTTTCCTGGCCTTTCCACTTAATCAGATCTCCCCAGTCGTTATACTTTGGTAACGCAATTTTTGGAATTCTTAAGTGAGATAAAGATTCTGTAGACGTTTCCACTTTAATCTCTTTTCCTCTTACGAAATATGAATAGAACTCTGCGTGGAAAGCTTTCTTTGTATCATCCCACGTTTTCAGGAAATCGATATTTTCCTGTTGAAGCTCCTTTTCCGCCTTTTGATATTCCGCATCTAAAGCTTCATTGGAAATGATATTTTTTACCCCTTCAATATGATACATTTTTCTTGCAAGCTCAGCCTGCTTTTCAACATTAGCATCATATTGTTTATTATTTTCCACAATTTCAGAAAGGTAGCGTACTCTTTTGGGAGGAATGATGGTTACTTCATCTGTAATTTCCTGCTCAACGAAAGTTTTAAGTCCTAGATCTGAAAATTTTTCATTTACTTTGGAAACCAGCCTGTTATAAAGTTCTGTAGTTCCATGATCATTGAACTGAGATGCTTTTGTAGCATAAACCGGCATATCCTCCAATGGGCTTTCCCATAAAAGGTGGTTTCTCTGAAACTGCTTTCTTACTGCCTGAAGAGCATCAAGAGCTCCGCGCTTATCAGATTTGTTGAGTGCAACCAGATCAGCATAATCTAACATATCGATTTTTTCAAGCTGTGTAGAAGCACCATATTCAGGAGTCATTACATACATGGAAACATCTGCAAAATCAGAAACCTCAGATCCTGATTGTCCAATTCCTGAAGTTTCAAGGATGATCACATCCGGATGAGCCAGTTTCAGTACATTTAATGCAGAATGAATGAACGGAGAAACCGAAACGTTGTTTTCTCTCGTCGCCATTGAACGCATATACACTCTTGGATCATTAATGGCATTCATACGGATTCTGTCTCCAAGAAGTGCTCCACCTGTTTTCTTTTTAGAAGGATCTATAGAGATGATCGCAATTTTTTTATCAGTATTGGAACGTAGGAAACGTCTTACCAATTCATCCGTTAAAGATGATTTTCCGGCTCCACCCGTTCCTGTAATACCAATGATAGGAATATGTAAGTCTTTTGATTTCTCATCAATTGCTTTTACCAATTCTGGCTTTTCATCAGAAAAGTTTTCAACAGCAGAAATAATCTGTGCAATGCTTGATGGATTTTCAAAGTTGATATTTTCTAAATCTTTAGCTGTAACATCTTTTCCGGTAGCGAAATCTGAACGGTGTACCAGATCATCAATCATTCCCTGAAGACCAAGTTCACGCCCGTCATCTGGTGAGTAGATTCTATCAATTCCGTAAGACATTAAGTCTTTAATTTCTTCCGGAAGGATAACACCGCCTCCGCCACCAAAAATTTTGATCTGTGGTGAGTTTTTTTCTCTTAAAAGGTCATAGATATATTTGAAATATTCATTGTGACCTCCCTGATATGAAGTTAATGCAATAGCATTGGCATCTTCCTGGATTGCTGTATTTACAACTTCCTCAGCTGATTTGTCATGTCCTAAGTGAATCACTTCACATCCGGTTCCCTGGATGACACGACGCATAATATTGATCGCAGCATCATGTCCGTCAAATAATGACGCCGCTGTTACGATTCTTACCTTGTTGGTTGGAGTATATTTTTGGGTTTCCATAAAAATTCTAGAAAGTTTCTAAGTTTTCAAATATAATAATAAAAAAACAACCTTGTGTTTGATTTTATAATATTGATTATCATCTGTTTGAATGGTGTTATTTAATAAAATGACTCCGTTTTTAGGTTTGAGAATTTAAAAGACGAAAGGTTCGGCAGTTACAGAATTAAAAATGACTTACCAATTTTGTTTAGAAATTGATATATCCTTAAATTCTCAAATTAAAATTTCTACTTTTGCACCATATTTTACAGACATGCAAAAAGCTTTGATATATTTCGCATTGGGGACCGTAGTAAGCTTCCTTATTAATTATTTTTTTTTAAGCTCAGATCATATCGGCCTGGAAGTTTATTATGCCGTGGCTTTTGGAGCTGCGTGGGGTGTTGCTTATTATCTGGATACACCGGATATTACACTACCTAAAAAACTAGGCCTGTCTTTTATAGTAATGGCTATTCTTGTTTTTATAGGAACCTTAATTTTTAAACTTGAGCTGGCCATTCCATCCATACTGAAATTTTCAATGGTTTTTGTGGCCTATTATGTAATAGCAAGTTTTAGGGCAACGAAGTCATTAAGAAAATAAAAAAATAGGCTGTCATTATTTGACAGCCTTATTTATGTTTAATGGAGCATCATAAAACTTACCAGAGCGAGCCCTGCAAGTAAAAACATGAATGCAAAGAAGTTTATAGTAAATAATATGATCCCAACCATAATACTTACCAGTCCATGTGAGCGATAAACCCGGTGGTGAGCGATAAAGAAATATCCCATACTGTAAATTGTCATGATAGTCATCACTAAATAGAGTAGGGCATTAAGGACTTTAATATCTGTTAGTTTTGTAAGTTTTCCAAACAAAAATATCAATAAAATAGTAAGTAATAGGAAAGAGAAGTAATGCAGGGTAAAAATCCCATGATCAAAATACCACCATTTTTTCTTATTGTGAAACAGCCATAAGAAAAATGCAAATAAAGGGAGATAGATGAAGAGAGCTTTAGGCAGATTGTGAAACGATTTTTCTATCATATTGCTTAATAACTCCTTTTTAGTAATCCCGTGTTCTTTAAGTTCGAAGTATTTATGAACAATCGGTTTCTCTGCAAAATCAAGGAATCCTGGATTTTTAGCCTTAGCAGAGTCATAGGATTTTTTTGTTTTATAGTTTCCATCACCGGAATCTATTGTTCTGTCCATATCCAATATTTTTTCCACATCGGCAGAATCAGGAACCAGTTCTAGTTTTGTAATAGCGAGAGAATCCTCCTCAGTAAGTGTTTTTTTAGCTTTTATACTATCTATTATTTTCTGTGTTCCGATGGCTTTAATAGGTTTCATAATTTTTACAAGACCTTTCTCATCTTTTTCATCATGTTTGTTACTGGATCCTATATTGACCATAGGAAATAGTGCAAATACAAAAAATGTAATAAAGCTGACAAAAATATAAAGCTTTACAGGAGGTACAAACATCTGTCTCTTACCTTCCAGATAAGTATTGGTAAGTTTACCGGGTTTAAACAATAAATTTTTTACGGTTCCCCAGAACTGACCGTCATAATGGGTGAAATCTTCAATGAAATGGGTAAAAAGGAAATAGAAAGGCTGTCTGCGCTCCGTATTTTCCTGTCCGCAATGGGGACAGAATCTTTCTGCTACTTGGTGCCCACAATTCAGGCAGGTTTTGTCTTCTCGGATCTTTCCGTGGCTCATGGTACTTGTTTGTACGACAAAGATA
>NZ_MAYF01000018.1 GCF_001684955.1 Chryseobacterium contaminans
GCTATCGAGAATACCATTGCTTCATTTTTATTCCTGTCTGAATCAGATAATTTTCTGAATTTCTTAGCAAAATCTGAATTTACACCATATGCAATTTTATTCCTTTTATGTACACTAGCAATTGCGAAAAATTCATATTTATCAATAACATTATAAGCTGCTGAACTTTCCCCATAAATTGTAGATGAATCACTAATAAACTTATCGTGAGTTGAGGAAAGTTTTTTTAGATTTATAAAGGTGTTCTCTTCACTTCCTTTCCCCTCACAAGCATAAACATCATTTTCATTACCTTTTTTCTGTCCCTTGACCTTTCCTTCATACATTCCATTATAGTTGTAATAATAACCATTTAACTTTTCATCCAGAACAGGTACCAGTTGCGCCAGCACCTCAGGTCTTGCATTATTTACATTTTGCTGAGTAGGCTCGGCAGTTTGCCCGTGAAATGTAATTTTTATACTGGGAGCATTGCTTACTGCACAGGTGGCTTTTGAATCTTCAAGAAGCGCTTTTCCATTATTATCCTCTACAATAATCTGATCGTAGAACCCTTCCCATTTTGTTACAACAGGAGCGCAGGGACCATTGTTCATTTTTTTACAGCTTCCGAAAGAATTATTTTCGAAGGTAGCGCCAACGTCAACATGGGTAGCCATTAGCTTTTCCTTACCGTCTTTATCGTTGATGTATCTTTTACTTTGGGTTTTCACCATAAGCTTATCCGTAGTTGTTCCGAAATCGCAACGGCAGACAGCTCCCTGGCATACCAGATGTTTTTCGCTCATTGTATTATTGTGTTTTTTAGTGTATATAATCAATTTACCCTTGAATATATTTATTCATCAAGGTATTACAGATCATTATTATTCAATGTAAAAGATTGGAATCATCCTGGAATCATGCATCAGAAAGGTAAGCAGACTTTGTAACTGAATTTTTCCATCCGAAAGAATTGTAATTCTAAACCACAGAAAATAACAACAAGGCTCAGGTATGTTTTTCTTTTTTGAGAAGATAAAATGTTTTCATGATAATGATTTTTAATGATTTGGTAAATCAAATATAGGATTTCTGATGATAAATTTCAATATAAATTCTGATTTCTTCATTCTGATAAAAAGTTGACAATGCTCCTTCTACAGAAGAAATATATTTTGTATCCTTGTCCAGCCTGTATTCCAGATTCAGGGATCCTTGTTTCCTTCCTACTTCACCTTCATTTTTTTCTTCACCTTGTATACGAATTACAATTTTATCATCTTCTGTAAAGGTGTCCTGCAATGAAAATTGTGCATCATAAGAAACAGATTCGTCAATTGATGAAAAATAAAAGTTTAAGGGCTCTCTTTTCTGATAATCAGGATAAAAAGTATATAATGGTAAAAAGAAAACAGGATAAAAAATATTGGCATAAAGTTCAGCAGGATCATCGTCAATGATTTCATAAAAACGGTCCAGTTTTCCTATAAATTCATCTGCTACAGTTCCAACATAGTATTGTTTTATCTTAGGAAGGCATTCTTCCTTCCAGCGCTTCTGTATATCTCTTGCATTTAAAATTGTATCTGGGCTTCCGTTTTTTTTCAACGAAAAGTCTAATGGATAAAGCGCTTCCGATGCAGTTTCTGCCAATTTTTCCATCATCTGGTCCAGCTCCTGATCATTTACATACATTTTTCTTTTTGTAATGGAGACTCTGTTTCCATTTCCTTTTTGAATATCAATGAGATAATGAATCTGGATTTCTGATGATGAATCTCTTATCAATACCCCATAGGTAAGATCGGCAGGAGTATTCGGAAGATCAACTCTGGAATGAAGCAGACTGCTGTTTTTCCACAAAATTTTCTTATCTGCAGGAATATATAGGTATTTTATATATTTTGGAAGCTGATCCGGAAGTGTTTCATGCAGGGAGCAGTGCTGGTTATGAAAAGCGATCAGCTCTTTCTTTGGAATATCAAATTCCTGCGATAGAGTTTCCAGGTCTACCAGATTCTCAATTTCAATTCTAATACTTTCCATTTATGTTTTTTCATCTTATACTAATATCGGAAAATAAATTGATGAATCAAAAAAAATCCCTTAAAAAGCCTATCACTTTTTAAGGGATTATGTTATTTAAATTTTAAATTGATAAAATAAAGCAATATTAATTACTATATCACTTCATCAATATTATAATTCTTATGTTCACGATTTGTCCTGATAATCATCTCGCCAAGGAATCCTGCTACAAACAGCAATGTTCCCATAATCATCATGGTTAAGGCAATATAAAACCAAGGATTATTGGTGATTAAATGACCATAGATTCCCTTCGCTACATCAATCAGTTTGGATACTCCCAGCCAAAGTGCTGAAAGGAAACCGAAGATAAACATTAAGGTTCCTACCGCTCCGAAGAAATGCATAGGCCTTCCTCCAAAACGACTTACAAACCAAAGGGTTACCAGATCCAAAAATCCTCTTACAAATCTTTCTGTTCCGAATTTTGAAGTTCCGTAAGGTCTTGCCTGGTGCTGTACTTCTTTCTCTGTAATTCTTCTGAATCCCGCATTGGCAGCCAATACCGGAATGTAACGGTGCATATCTCCATATACATCTACAGATTTTACCACCTGTTTTTTGTAAGCCTTCAAACCACAGTTGAAGTCATGAAGATAAACTCCGGAAACTTTTCTAGCGGCTGCATTGAATAGTTTTGACGGGATATTTTTAGTCATTACATTGTCAAAACGCTTCTTTTTCCAACCGGAAACAATATCGTAATTGTCCTGGATCACCATATTGTACAGCTCCGGGATTTCTTCCGGAAAATCCTGTAAATCGGCATCCATGGTAATTACTACATCACCGTTTGTTCTTGCAAAGGCCGCATGAAGGGCCTGAGATTTCCCATAATTTCGGGAAAATTTAATCGCGTGGATCTGAGGATGCTGTACTTTTAAGTTCTCAATTATACTCCACGATAAATCCGTACTTCCATCATCTACAAACCAGATTTCATAAGATAAATTACTGGTTTGGCAGACTTTATCAATTCTTGAAAAAAGCTCTTCCAGAGAGTCTTCTTCGTTCAGTAACGGAATAACTATAGATAAGTTCATTTAATTTTAATAAAAATTAGTCTTGATTTGCTTCTTCGGGCTGGTAGATACTTCTTGTTCTGAAAAATGCTCCGAAAAACACCGACAAAACTACGTAAAATATAAGAATTGCTGCAAAATATCCTGAAAAATGACTTGCGGTAAGCATATCTTTTCCTTTTACAGCCTCCGGAGCAAAGCTCTGAAGCCTCTCTTTATACTTCTGATCAAGCTCGTCAATATCTTTCTGATGCTTTAAAATTTTTCTCGCTGAAGTATATTCTGTGTCCAATTCCGATTTCTGTCTTTGAACATATTGATAGTTCAGAAGTTTTTTGGCATCTGTATCTACAAAGTTTAAAAAAGCATAAATACTGAAAATTGAAAGAATTCCTCCGATGAACATTGGAACGAATGCTCTTTTGAACGCTTCTTTAAAAGTAACCACTCTATGATTGTTCCAATAGGTTTTTACAGACCAGAATGCGGCTCCGGCATAAAGAACAGGTAAAACGAAAGCATTGGCTTTCAAAGAGATATCGAAATAATTAATTCCGGAGAAAAAAGTATATACTACAAAGAAAACGATCATTGTAGCAATAAAAAGTATAATTCCTAGTGTTGATGGACTTTTCGTCATGTTAAATTTTTTAGAAAAAAGTTGAAAAATTATTCCCCTAGATGTCAGCTATTTAGCTCTACGACTGCATTTTTTCAACAAATTTTCTTTAATAAAGTTTTGAAGTTTACAAATATTTCCTACCTTTGCAACGGCAAGTCCTAAACAACCAGCTCCTGAGAATCCTCCAGGGTGGGAACGCAGCAAAGGTAATCGGTCGTAGCGGTGTGATTTAGGTAGCTTGCCATTTTTTTTTGGTTTAAAGTGAAGAGAGAGGTAATTTGATAATTATCTTTTTTTGTTTTTAATACCTTACGCATCATTTCTATTTTCTAATTTTTCAAATTACTTCTTTCCCGTTATTGATTAAAATTCGAACGTCTCTCCTAATTTTGGTAAAACAAGTTCTACATTTTTATCAGCAAAATGCTTAAGTGCACTTTCGTGGTTGATTTCAATGGCAGGGAATGTATCAAAGTGACATCCGATTACTTTTGGAGTTTTTAATAATTCAGCTGCGGCAAAAGATGCTTTTCTTGGGCACATTGTGTAGTGGCTCCCAATAGGAAGGATAGAAAGGTCAATATTCCCGTATAATCTTGGAAACAGCTCCATATCTGCCATTACTCCTGTATCTCCAGCCAAATAGATGTTCTTACCTTCAGGAAGCCTGAAAATATACCCTACCGGAACGCCTCCGTAGCTGCCATCCGGGAAAGAGCTTGTATGATGAGCCGGAACCATGGAAATTTTAAGATCATCGATTTTTGCCGATCCTCCTAAGTTCACATCGTCTTTATTTTTAGCCTGTGTAAAGTATCCGCATACTTCCGGTACTCCAATTACGGTTGCTTCCGGATAATGCTGCAATACTTCCGTTACATCGGCAATATGATCTCCATGAGCATGGGTCAGCAGGATGTAGTCGATTTTCTGAGCGGCAATATCAAAACCTGATTCCGCTTTTTTGTAGTTGTAAAAAGGATCACTTAAAATTGTCTTGTCCTTGTATGTAAACAGGAAACAATTTTGTCCTAAGAATTGTATTTTCATTTTAAATTTAATTTCAATTGTTATTAAACACAAATGACTCAAACAATTTCACAAATAACACAATGGGGTTAGTGACATTCGTGAAAGCATTTGTGCCATCTGTGTTTTTTTAAAACGCAAAGCGCTGTTGATTTACTTTAACTATTTCGATGGGAATTTATCTTCAATCAATCTCAGATTGATCCCATGTTCCAGATAGGCTTTACAACCATCTAAAACTGTCGTAAAACCGCCTGTATTGTCATTAACTTCTCTAAGTAAGTCTTCACCCGTTTGAGCGAATCCATAGCTCTTAATAACAACAAGAGTTCCGTTTTCCATAGTTTTAAACTCATAGTCTACATTTGCTGAAGGCTCTCCCCACTGTGTTTTAATCAGCTGGTTAGGAATAATCTGATGAACGTTGACTACGTTTTTCACGCCATACATTTCCCATTCCCAGGTTACTGTTTTCCCTTCTTCTAATTTTCCGGTAGATTTTGTAAACCAGAAATTAGTGGTTACTTCAGGATTGATAAATGCTTCAAAAACATCTTCAACCGGTTTTCTGATAAGCATTTGCGCTTCAACATAGACATTGGAACTCATGATATACTATTTTAGATTTAGTTAAATAAATTAAGTCCGGCTGCCGTAAGAATCGCCATTACAAACGTCATGATTCCTACCTGCTTTAAATACTGGTCTAATTCTTTCGGCTCTTTTACCGACATGATACTTCTTCTCAGTTTTGTCAAAGGAAACATTAAGATCATCACAATAAAAGCATAATAGTTTTGTTGCTCAAAGAATCCATTAATCCCCAGAAAAGCCAGGATCAATATCAATGGAAGATTTAACAGGATCATTTCATAGATCATGGCATTTTTGAATCCGATTCTTAATGCAAAACTGTTTTTTCCTGATAGTTTATCACTTTCGATATCTCTCATATTGTTCAGGTTCAAAACAGCCATACTCATCATTCCTACTGCAGTTCCCGGCAGCAGCATATCCCAGCTGAATGTTTTTGTAAACAGGAAATAACTTCCGCATACGGAAACCAATCCGAAGAAGATAAACACAAAAATATCTCCTAATCCCATATACCCGTAAGGCTTCTTCCCTACTGTATATCCTATTGCAGCTAAAATACTTGCTACTCCCAATCCGATGAAAATGTAAAATTCATTTATATAGTCCGGAATGAAAGCAACATACAACAATGCAACCGTAGCAATGAAAGATAAGGCTGAGAAAAGAATAACAGCATTTTTCATTTGCTTGGCTGTAATTTTCCCTGAGGCTACTGCTCTTGTTTCGGCTTCATTGATTCTCTTTGCATCGGTTCCTTTTACTCCATCACCATAATCATTGGCATAGTTTGATAAGATCTGATACAATAGCGTTACTAAAAGGGCCAGTGCAAAAATCTTCCAATCCCAAATTCCGCCTTCTCTGTACAACCTCCATTTTGCGATGAAGGCCCCCATAATAATTCCGCTTAATGAAAGCGGTAAAGTTCTGAGCCTTGCGGCTTTTATCCAATCCGTCATAAATTTATAAGTAATGAGCAATGGGTAATAAGTAATGAAGATTTGTGCATTATTTATTACTCATTACTGATGTTATGATATCCACTTATCGTCTCCGAAGTTCGGTTTTCTTTTTTCAAGGAATGCGTTTCTTCCTTCTTTAGCTTCGTCGGTCATATACGCTAAACGGGTTGCTTCTCCTGCAAATACCTGCTGCCCCACCATTCCGTCGTCTGTAAGGTTCATAGCGAACTTCAGCATTCTGATAGACATTGGAGATTTTCCTAAAATTTCCTGAGCCCACTCGTATGCTGTGTCTTCTAGTTCTGCATGTGGAACCACTTTGTTTACCATTCCCATTTCAAAAGCTTCCTGAGCGGAATAATTTCTTCCTAAAAAGAAGATTTCACGGGCTTTTTTCTGGCCTACCATTTTAGCAAGGTAAGCAGATCCGTACCCGCCATCAAAACTTGTTACATCGGCATCGGTTTGTTTGAAGATTGCATGTTCTTCACTTGCTAAAGTTAGGTCACAAACCACATGAAGTGAGTGTCCGCCACCTACAGCCCATCCCGGAACGACTGCGATTACTACTTTCGGCATGAAACGGATCAGACGCTGAACTTCAAGGATATTTAAACGATGTCTTCCATCTTCTCCAACATATCCCTGTTCTCCTCTTGCTTTTTGGTCTCCGCCACTGCAGAAAGCCCAACCTCCGTCTTTAGGACTTGGTCCTTCTCCTGAAAGTAGAACAACGCCTATTGAAGGGTCTTCTGAGGCATCATAAAAAGCATCATATAATTCTGAGGTAGTCTTTGGTCTGAAAGCATTACGCACTTCCGGTCTGTTGAAAGCGATTCTTGCTACTCCATTGCATTTTTTATAGGTAATATCATCGTATTCCTTAACGGTTTTCCACTCGATCATTTTGTTAAAATTTTTCTCAAAGATACGGAATTACAGAGAAATTCCGGGGATGAAATTTAGACAGTAAATGATAAATAATGAGCAATGAATAATAAGTAATTCATGATATTTTTACTACAAACAAAAGCCGAAACATTTCTGTTCCGGCTTTTTATCATTGAGTTCTGAAATGATTATTTTGCTGGTGCAGCTGCGCTTAGCTCAGCTTCTTTAGCTTTCATTTCTTTCACTTTATCTACATTTTTAGTTACTACGTAAATCTCTTTCAATGTGCTTACTGCATCAATATTCTTAGGATCTACTTTGTACCAGCTTTCCGCAAATGGTAAAGCTTTTGCAAATCTTTCTCTTCTTGCATCAATTAATTTAGAAGCTTCATCCGGCTTATCTTTTCTCATTGCATTGATATCAGCTACAATTTTAGAGTCATCTCCAATGGTAGTGTATACAAGATTTTGATAAGCATTAGCGAAATCTGGCTTAAGTTCAATTGCTTTTTTGAATGATTCTAAAGCGTCATTCACTGTAGCTGGTGTTTTTGCCTGCATTACCCCAAGATTGTACCAGTTGGTTGCATCATTAGGATTTTTTGCTAACTGCTCTTTTAAGTTGGTAACAAATTTATCCATATTTCCAGACTGAAGATAAGCGGTAGTCTGGTTTTCCTTCAACTTAGCATTGTTTGGGAATTTAGCCAATCCTTTCTCAATGATTACAAGAGCTTCGTTTGGCTTTTTGGCATTAAGAAGCAATAAGGATAAAGTTTCATATAGATCTACTTCTACTCCTGCAGACTGTTCTGTTTTGAAATCTGAATAATCAGAATTCTTTTTCATAAGTTCCCAGGTAGCCTTATCTAAGTTTACAACCTGTCCGCTCTTTTTTTCTTTAGCAGTATAAGTAGTTTCCACTCCTGTAAATCCGGAATTTACAAGGTCTGTATATATTTTGATAGCCGGATCACTATTGTTGGCTAATGCATGGCTAAGCCCTGCATAATACATATATATCTTGTTATCCTGGCCATTTGCTTTCAATAAGTCGTAAATTTCTACAAACTTAGGTGCTGCAGCTGCATAATTTTTTGCGTTATATGCATCCATCGCTTCTTTGTTGGTAGCCTGAAGCTTAGCATTTACATCTCCCTTCTGCCCAAAAGCAAAAGCAGATGCCACGATAGCCATACCTAAAATTAGTTTCTTCATAATAACTATTTTATATTAATTGTACATTTATTCTTCAGAATCAGAATTCTCATTTCCTTCTGTCTGAGCGGTTTCATTATCATCTTCAAGGTTATCAAATAAAGATCCCACTCCTTCCTGAGTTTCTCCTTCAGTTCCTTCTGCATCTTCAATCTCTTCAGAATCTTCTTCTACATCTTTATCCATTTCTACTTTTGCAATAGCAGCAATTTCGTCGTTCTTCTTAAGATTGATCAGCTTCACCCCTTGTGTATTTCTACCCATTACTCTCATTTCGTCCATTCCCATTCTGATGGCAACACCGGATTTATTGATAATCATCAATCCATCTTCGTCTGTTACGTTTTGAATAGCAATCAGATTTCCTGTTTTTTCGGTAATGTTTAGAGTGATAACTCCTTTTCCTCCTCTGTTTGTAATTCTGTAATCTTCTACTGCAGTTCTCTTACCATATCCTTTTTCGGATACTACAAGAACTGTTTCGTTTTCTACATCATTCACAACAATCATACCAATAGCTTCATCATCGTCCTCCATAGCAATACCACGAACCCCGATAGAACCTCTACCTACTTCTCTTACTTTTTCTTCAGGGAAACGGATACACTTACCATTTTTAGTAGCAATCATGATCTGAGAAGTACCATTGGTAAGGTAAGCTCCTAATAATTGGTCATTATCTCTGATCTCAATAGCATTTACCCCATTTACTCTTGGTCTTGAATACGCTTCCAATGATGTTTTCTTAATAGTACCGTTTTTAGTGACCATTACAACGCTCATTTGGTTTACATATTCAGAGTCTTTAAGGTTGTTCGTTCTGATATATGCTTTAATCTTATCGTCCGGTTCAATGTTGATAAGGTTCTGTACTGCTCTTCCCTTTGCTGTTTTTGAACCTTCAGGAATTTCAAATACTCTTAACCAGTAACATCTTCCTTTTTCTGTAAAGAACAACATATATTGGTGGTTGGTTGCCGACACAATATATTCAAGGAAGTCGGAATCCCTTGTTGTAGCTGCTTTGTTTCCTACACCACCTCTACTTTGAATTTTATATTCTGAAAGTGAAGTTCTCTTAATATATCCTGCGTGAGAAATCGTAAGAACCACAGATTCGTTCGGGATGATATCTTCAATAGACATTTCACCTCCTGAGTAATCAATTTCAGTTCTTCTTTCGTCTCCGTATTTTTCTTTGATTTCTATCAATTCGTCTTTGATAATCTGGAATCTTCTTGGCTCATTGGCTAAGATATCTTCCAAATTAGCAATCTCTTTCATAATAGCATCGTACTCATCACGGATCTTATCAAGCTCCATTCCTGTAAGACGAGCTAATCTAAGATCAAGAATTGCCTGAGCCTGGATGTCTGAAAGTTCAAATGCTTCAATTAAGCCTTCTTTTGCTGCCTGAGGGTTAGCACTGTGACGGATGATTGAGATCGCCTTATCTAAGGCATCCTGAGTTCCAATCACTTTCATGAAACCTTCCAGGATATGTGCTCTTTCTTTTGCTTTTTTAAGCTCGAACTGAGTTCTTCTTATGATTACCTCATGTCTGTGCTCTACAAAGTGATGGATGATATCCTTTAGATTCAGCTGCTCTGGTCTTCCGTGTACCAACGCAATATTATTTACGCTGAAAGAGGTCTGAAGTGCTGTATATTTATATAATAGATTCAGAACAACATTCGGGATCGCATCATTTTTCAATTCATAAACAACACGAAGTCCTTTTCTGTCTGATTCGTCTCTGATCTCGTGGATACCAGGAATTTTCTCATCTTTAATCAGTTCCGCAGTTCTGGCGATCATTTCAGCCTTATTAACCTGATAAGGAACTTCTGTTACGATAATAGCATTTCTGTTTCCGATTTCCTCGAAATTCACTTTCGCTCTCAGAACTACTCTACCTCTACCTGTGTGGAATGCATCTCTTACTCCGTCGTATCCATAAATGATACCTCCTGTAGGGAAATCCGGAGCAATGATGTGCTGCATCAGCTCATCAATGGTAATTTCTTTGTTATCAATATAAGCGCAGATTGCATCTACAGATTCAGAAAGGTTGTGTGGCGCCATATTGGTTGCCATCCCTACTGCAATACCTGAAGCTCCGTTAACCAAAAGGTTAGGAATCTTGGTTGGCATTACGGTTGGCTCCTGCAAACTGTCGTCGAAGTTATTCTGGAAGTCAACAGTTTCTTTGTCAAGGTCAGAAAGAACCTCATCAGAGATTTTTTTCAGTCTTGCTTCGGTGTAACGCATTGCTGCCGGGGGGTCACCATCCATAGAACCGAAGTTACCCTGCCCATCTACCTGAGGATAGCGCAAACTCCATTCCTGAGCCATTCTCACCATCGCATCATATACAGAGGAGTCTCCGTGCGGGTGGTATTTACCCAAAACATCCCCAACAATTCTCGCAGATTTTAAATATTTTCTATTCGAAAAAACCCCTAGTCCATACATACCATACAGTACTCTTCTATGAACGGGTTTCAAGCCATCTCTTACATCCGGTAGCGCTCTTGAAACGATAACGGACATCGAATAATCGATATAAGACGACTTCATTTCATCAACAATGTTGATAGGAATCAGTCTTTCTCCTTCTTTTTGCATAAACAAATTTATTATAATGATAGTCAGACCCTTAGCTGGAAGTCTGAAAATTATTTATTTCCAATTTTTATTAACGGGCTAATTTACGAAAAAAATGCCGATTTTTGCGCTAGAATTTATCCACAAAATCTTAAAAATTCTTAAAATATGAGCGTATTAAGTATAACTTTCCACTGCACGAAAAATAATCTGGAAGAATGGGAAAATTATATTGATGAAACCCTGATTTTAATGACTGAAAATCTGATGGATGTCAACAAGTATATTCTATCTGAAGTTCACAGCGATTATATTGATGAAGGAAAAAATTACAATCTTCTTCTGATCTTTGATAATGATGAGCTGAGAAATGATTTTCTTGAAAGTGAATTAAAAAATATAGCAGAACGAATTGAAACTCAATTCGGGCAGGAAGTACTGATCTTTGATACTCTTCTGAATCCGAAAAAATCGAAGCTATAATGATACAAAGCAAAAAGCACTGAAAATTTCAGTGCTTTTTTTATTTTTACCTGTGATGCCCATGACCATGACCACGACCTCTGTGGTGGTGACCACGTTCTTCATAGATATATACTCTTTTAGTGTGTCCTGGCGCATAATATCTTGCGCTTCCACCATATACTCTTTTTGCATGACCAGGCGGCATTCCCCTTCTTTCATGAACGACACAGGATGATAGCAGTATCACGACTATCCCTGCCGATACAATTTTCAACATACTTTTCATTATTTCACTTTTCAAACTTAGTAGCGAAATATATCAAGGTTAATGCCAAAAATTATTATTTAATTTCTATTTCAACCCCTTTTTTAGTACCCTCTTCTCTTTTTTACCTGTCCAGGAGCATAATCTTTTGCACTTCCGCCATATATTTTTTTAGCCTGGCCCGGTGGAATTTTCTTTGTCTGATAATATCCGCCGTTATCATAGGCCACACAGGAGGTCAACATAACCATCACAATTAAGGCCCCTGTAATTTTAACTATATTTTTCATTATTTCTACTTTTTCTAACTTAATGAACACTTATAACAAGGTTCAGGCCAAAGCGTTTAAAGTTTGAGATTTGAGGTTTGAGGTTAATTGTTTACGGTGGACTACTTTTGCAACCTCATTACTCATCAAACAAGTTCACTTCTCTTTTCCATCAGGACGAGATCTTTCCATACTCCGTTGAGCTTTCCTAATTTTTTACGAACCCCTACCACTCTGAAACCGTTTTTCTGATGTGATTTGATGGCCATTTCATTTTCGGAAAAGAGATTGGTCTGCAATGTCCAGAATCCGTGATCCTCACTATCCAAAATGATCTTTTTAAGCAATACTGAACCCAATCCCCTTCCCTGGTATTCATTATCAAAATAAATGCTTACTTCTGCAACTCCTTTAAAGGCCTCCCTTTTGCTTACAGGTTTTAAGGCACACCATCCTACTACTTCATTATTTTCATTTTCCAATACCCAACGGCAGTCATTGAAATATT
>NZ_MAYF01000019.1 GCF_001684955.1 Chryseobacterium contaminans
ATCTGATACAGGAAGAGAAATTTCCTTTATTTTCTCATTTTCTTCTGTTTCTATCCAATAAGATTTTTTTTCACCTTCTCTGGTTTCAGTTTCAAGTTTCACCGGAATAGAAGTCTCTGTATTTTTTGCAATTTTGATCTGTAAAGAATCGCTTTCCTTATTAATATGTTTCAGCTTAAAATTAACCCTGTTTTTCTGTTTGAAAAAACTTTCAAGATATTGGGCTGATTTTTCTTTTTCTGATAACTGTTTCAAAAAATCATCCGGAGTAATCCTATGTCCGGAATTTTTTGAAAGGTATTCTTTTACAAGGTCATTGAAAGATAGATCTCCCATTTTATCAGCAGAATAATTAAACAGGCTTCCTGTCTCAAAGCTGCTGACAGCCATATCATTGAAATTACTTAAACTGGTAAAATTTTCATCAATTTTCTGATCCAGATTTTGAAGCATGATATATTGATACGCCAGTCCGTAACGGTCCAGAAGCTTTACCTTAGAGGCATGAAATAATTTTAAAGGCTTGATCCCAAATATCTTAGATTCCGGTAAACTTCCTAAAAGGGGAGTGTCTTTGTAGAACTTTTTCAAATATTGGATTTCAAGATAAGATTTTAATCCATTTTTAAACCAATGAGCTTTTTGTTTATCTGCGATGACCTTTTCATCCAGAACTTTTTTGGTAATGATTCCGAAGTAGTCGAGATCTGTTTTTTCAGCCTCTGTAAACAGCGGAAACCTAAATTTCCAGAACGTAATATCATCATTTCCAAAGAAATCTTCCTTAGCCCTGAACTTATCTGAAATAAAAATACTTTTCGGAAGAGAACCAACTCTTTCTTTAAGGAATTTTAAATGAAGAGGTAAATAAAATTCCAGGTTTTGCTTTTCTTCGGGCTTAAGGTTATAACCAAACTTTATTTCGGTATCAGCACCGTCAATATTGGCTTTTAAAATAGGATAGGTATTGGGGGAAACTGAAAACTCAGGATCTGAATCCAGATATCCCTGAAAAGAATTCATCTGGATCTGTGGCAGATTACTTTCGATAAAGCTGTTCACAGGAATATCGAAATTGACCGTCCAGAAAGTATTGAAGCTCACTGGCTCTTCAATATCGTGGTATTTTCTTGGGGAAATATTGTCCGGATCAAAACGATCCGGAACAATAAAGAAATATTTTAAAGCAGTATTCTGACCAGAGGTGCCATATCCCGTAAATTTTTTATCGGGAAGTTGCATACGGTAGTTGAGCTGCAAAGTGACACTTTCGCCTGGTTTTAATGCCTGTTTCAGAGGAAGGAAAAGATTTTCATCCGAAACTGCATTGACAGATATTTCCTGGTTTTCTGAATCTTTGATATTAAGCTCCAGTAATTTTCCCAGTTCATGGCTCTTTGCAAAGTGCAAATCATTATTTCTGTCTTCCAGCTTTCTGTAGACTAAGGATGTTCCACGTCTGTTGTAGGCCGAAACCCAATTCAGAAGTTTTATTGTTTGCAGGTCTTTATCTGAATGGTTGTAATAAACAATCTCCTGATTCACCTCAAGGGTTTTTCTGTCAGGAGAGAGTTTGGCTCCAATGTATATACTATCTTTCTGTGCGGAAATCTGTATAACTCCACAAAACAAAATAAGGCAAATGCTGATCTTTTTCAAATATCCGTGATAAAGCTCAAATATAGCTTATTTTGTATATACTTTATAGGAATTTTAGTTCTGAATTGCTTTTTTTTCTAAAGAATTAACATAAGCATTCCATCCTTCGTTTTTATAAGTAACTGCTGCTGCTTCCGGATCTTCAGACTTATAGATTCCTCTTCCTACAATGATGAAATCTGTGTGTAAAGTTTTGAAAACGTGTTCCGGAGTATTATACTGTTGCCCTTTTCCATCGCCTGAGTCCGCAAGGTTTACTCCTGGTGTGAATAATAAAAGATCTTCAGGAATTTTATTTTGAGAAACACCGCCAATTACATTCGGGTGAGATACCGCTACTTTTAATGCTTCTTCTCGGTAGCTGGCTGTAGTTAATGTACCTTTTGAAGACATCCCAACAATCGCTACTACTCCTACATTTTTAAAGCAATCCAGGGATTCAAAACCACCAATAACCTGAGAGGTTACAAAATCTGCCCAGTCTGTAATTTTGAAAACTCCATTTGTAAATTGTAATTCCTGAGTATTTCCGATATCTGCAAATTTTCTGTCCTCCATTAATAAGAACTGGTGTCTTGCCGCAATTTCTTTTAAAGGAGTAATTGTTTTTTCGTATTCAAAATCAGAAATGATATCGATATGTGTTTTTAAAGCAATAATATGCGGACCTACTTTTTCTGCAAAGCTTAATAATTCCTGAGTGGTGGTAACATCCGCAGAAGCAATCAGGTTAGATTTTTTCGCAATAGCTGTTTCCAATAACTTTTTTGAAACAGAATGTTGGGTATTGCTTAGCTTTTGTTCATAAGAAGCTCTGGTTTCTTCTTCAAACTGAATGTGGTTACCCTGTAAGAAATCCTGGATTCTCTTCACTTCCTCATCCGTTAATTCACCTGTCTCCTGAAGAACTCCGCATACTTCCGAAATATTGAAAAGAGTGTGTACTCTGTACCCTTTACTTTCTAACAATTGTTTTCCTCCTTGTTCTCTGTCAAGTACTACTACAATGTCTGAAACTTTAAGATCTTCCTGTTCTATTTCCGGAATGGTTTCCAGCAAAGATTTTCCTGAAGTGATAACATCTTCTACCAACAGGCAGTTTTGCCCTTTCTGATAAATTCCTTCAATTAACTTCTTGGTACCGTAGCTTTTTGCTTCTTTTCTTTTAATAATTAATGGAATATAGCTTTCCAGTGACATCGCTGTAGCCATAGGAAGAGCAGCATAAGGAACTCCACATATTAAATCAAAATTATCCAATGGAAGCATTTCCAATAAATAATTAGCCAGATTTTTTAAGATTTTAGGATCTGAAGCCAAAGGTCTCAGGTCTACATAAAAGGGGCTTTCAATACCACTTTTTAAGGTAAACCTTCCAAATTTAATGATGCCTAGCTTATAGCACTCCAAAAAGAATTCTTTTTTACTTTCCATTATTTTTTATTAGATGTTGCAAATTTAAGGATTTGAAATAAGGCTTAAAAATTTATCACTCATTTGCTCACAAAAAAACCATTCTGAAATATACAGAATGGTTTTGAAAATATAAATAAACTATTATTTTACGATTTCGGCATCAATTACCTGAGTACCCTTATATTTTTGTTCAGCCTCCCAAAGTAAAAATTTGTCAACCTCTTTGATGAGTTTAGGAATGGTGAGTGATAATACTGCCAGATCATCCATCACTCCAAGTACCGGAATAGCAAACTCAGGAAGCAGGTCAATAGGAGAGATGACATATAAAATTCCTAGCAGAGGAAGAATAATGTCAATGGATTTCATAGGATAGATTCCTTTTCTCCACATTTTTACCATTCTGAAAATATCAGGGATTTTTTTTACAAAGCCCTTATGACTGATAGCTTCTTTTGCAAGATTTAATTTTGAATATTTCATTTTGTGTTTGGATTTAAACAAATTTTTCAACATTATAAATTTCACAAATCCTGTACCAACAAATTATAAAATTTAGTTAAAAAATTATTTGATAATATTATCAATGAACTGGTGCACAGTCTCTGAGTCCCAGTCTTTTGTAGCATCTTCCTTAATCAGGATTCTGCCTGTTTTATCCAGAAGGAATGTTGTAGGGAAAACTTTAGGAAGGATCTTTTCAGATAAAGGGCTTTGGGCAATATATACCGGCACTGTATAATTATTTTCCTTTAAAAATTTTCTTACGTCTTCTTCTTTATCATTCATAGCAATAAGTACAAAATCTACATGGTCTTTTCTGGAATCATATAGTTTCTGAATAGATGGCCATTCTTTTCTGCAAGGTGGGCACCAAGTTCCCCAAAAGTTAAGGAAAACAGCTTTGTTCTTAAAGTTTTTAAGATTAGTGCTAGGAGCATTAATTCCTTTAAGCTCTACGTCATAATCTTCTTCATTGATATGTACGGCATTTTCAATGGTAGCAATCGGAAAGAATTGGTTTTTCAGGAAATCCTTCACTCCCGGTATAAATAGAACAATTCCGATGATCGCAATGATTACAATATAAATGATACTTTTTTTCATATTCTATTTTTTATAACAGGTCTAGGATTTCCTGTACGGCATCCTTCCCTCTGTTTTTAGCATAATAGATCTGCAGGTCATTATAGAAAGTATCTTTCGGATACCCTTCCGGATCAGCTTTATACTTCATCAATAATTCATGACCATATTTTGGACGAGGACCCCATGAATTTTTAACATTAAAATCTTTATCCAGAATCAATACTTTAGGAATAGATTCTGTCCCGTTGGTTAAAAACTGATTAATAAGGCTTTTATCGCTGTCTCTTAAAAAAACTCTGATTTCATTATGACCTTCAAAAAATTTAAATAAAGCAGGAACAGTTGCGCTGGCATCTCCACACCAGGCTTCGGAAATGATTAAGATCTTTCCGTCGAAATTCTTAGTTGCTAATTCTTTTCTTTGATCTTCATCTGGAACATACTTTTTTATGGTTCTGTCCATTCTCTGAAGCCCAAGCTCATAATATTGTTTATATTCAATCTCCTGTTCGTTGGCAGGATTATCTAATCTTTGTTGAGCAATTTGAAGATATTCTTCAAAAGAAATTCCCTGATCCCAGTAATTTTTCATTACCAAAAAATATTTAAAAATTATTGATGTTTCTTGTTTTATTAATCAAAAATAGGTCTGCCAATACAAATGCAGCAAGGCTTTCCACTACAGGAACAGCTCTTGGTACAACGCATGGATCATGGCGTCCTTTACCTTCTACAATCACAGGATTTCCTTCTTTATCAATACTGTCCTGAGGTCTTAAAATAGTCGCTACAGGTTTGAAGGCTACACGGAAATAAATATCCATTCCATTGGAAATACCACCCTGGATTCCTCCTGATAGGTTAGATTTGGTTGAAAAATCGGTGTTGAACTGGTCATTATGTTCTTTTCCCGTCATTTTCGCACCACAGAAACCGCTTCCATATTCAAAACCTTTGCAGGCATTGATATTCAGCATCGCTTTTGCCAGTTCTGCCTGAAGCTTTGAGAAAATAGGCTCACCAATTCCTACAGGAACATTTTTAATCACGCAGGTAATGGTTCCTCCAATTGTATTTCCTTCTTTTTTAATTTCTTTGATTCTTGCAATCATTTTTTCTGCGGTTTCAGCGTCCGGGCAACGTACATCATTGCTTTCTGTTTGAGAAAAATCAAGAGCCTGATATGGCTTTTCACAGAAAATATCACCTACAGACGAAACATAGGCATTGATTTCAATCTCTGGTAAAAGTTGTTTGGCTAAAGCTCCTGCCACTACCCAGTTCATGGTTTCCCTTGCTGAAGATTTTCCACCACCACGGTGGTCCCTGAAACCAAATTTCTGGTCGTATGTAAAATCGGCATGACTTGGACGATATGCTCCAGCAATATGGTCATAATCCTTTGATTTCTGATTTTCGTTTTCAATGATAAAACCGATGGGTGTACCTGTTGTTTTTCCATCAAAGATCCCGGAAAGAAACTTTACTGTGTCACTTTCTTTTCTTTGAGTAACAATAGCAGACTGGCCGGGCTTTCTTCGGTTCAGTTCATATTGAACCTTTTCGAGATCTACCGTTAAACCTGCCGGAAAATTATTGATGATACCGCCATAAGCCACTCCGTGACTTTCTCCAAATGTTGTAAGACTAAGAAGATTACCTAATGTGTTGAACATGATACAAAATTACCTTTTTTTCTTCAGATAATAAAGTTTCAGTATTCGTTCTATTTATAAATATTTTCAATCGTATTGATAGCTGTTGCGGCCTCTTTTTTTTCTTCGGAAGTCATTGTTTTCCAGATGAATCCTTTAGAGATATTATTTTTATCAACAGGCTGAGGGAAAATTCCGGCTTTTATATCATCAAAAATAAAGCTTTCAGAGATGGCTGGAAGAGGTGTTTCAAAGTTATAAGGATAATTTTTGGAAACGTTAAATTTTAAATCTCCAATTTTAAATTTGTTGTATTGATGATATTCGTAGACGGATGGCTGATAAAGTTGTTCTTTTTTAAATCCGGACATGAAGTTCCCTAGTTGAAAACTTGGAATGTATTGTTGAATAAGGCCGGGAAAAGATAATAATGAAATAAAAAATAAACAGAGTATAGAAAAAACGACAACAGATTTTCTTTTATTCCAGTATTCATGAAAGAGAATGAAGGCGATAACGAAAAAAACATCAATAAAAAATCTGTATTGTGCGGAAAAAGTAAGTACAAATATGCTTTTTATCAGCAAAGAAATACAAATCAGAATAATCAGTTTATTTTTTTTAACCAAAGCAAACACTGAAAATATAAATAAGCTAAGGATGAAAAGAATATTAATTTTTGATTTGATCCCTTTTAGAAGGAACCAGTTTTTTATATGATCCCATGGGGAGAACTTTTGGATTTCTTCATACGAATACTGCATGTCGTAAGTTTTCATAACAGCATATTGTGAGGATGCTTTTAATATAGCGGGATTAGGTTTCCAGGTGAAGCCAAAGTCTCCAAAAGAAACGGGAAATACTGGATATCCGAATGTCCAGATATTTTTAGTAAAGAATAGCAATAAAATCCCCAGCCCGAAAAGCAGGTTTTTAAGATTGGATTTGAAAATAAAAATACTGCAGAGGAAAATCAGTATCGGCAGCCAAATCATGGTTGGTTTTATGGCGAAAACAAAAGTAGAAAACGCAAAGAGTAGACTGATATTTTTATTTTGGGTAATGACCTCATTTAAGATGATTAGAGAAAAGATAATTACTGGTAGATCCGGGCTTGGTGACTGTGAAAACAGTAATAATATTGGAAAAAAACACAGATGAATCCAGCTTTTCTTTTCCATAATATAAATAGTATAGATAATCAGCAGTATAGAATTTATTCTCAGAAATGGATCCGAAAAATTAGAAAATCCAGCCTGAAAGATATGCCAGACAGACATTTGTCCCAACGTGAGGTCCAGATTAGAAATTCCTTTAACGAGTCCATATTCTGTAAGCCACTTGATGGAGGGGACATAATATCCAAAATGATCCAGTATGTATGGATAATAAGCTCCGGTGAATGATATAACACACGAAATAAGGGCTATTAAAAAGAAATCTTTCTTTAAAAGCCGATAGAATTCCTGATACAGTCTTTCTTTAAAGAAGTAGAGTAGTCCCAGCAAAACAGTTGGGATTTCCACATAAATATTCAAAGGGGTAAAAAAAGAAACAGCGGTCCATATAAGACTTGCCCCCATAATTCCCAAAAGCATTTTTCCAGATATGCCATGAAATAAAATTCCACAGTATTTTTCCATCATTTTTCCGAGCCCTGATAAGACCGGAAGTAATAAAATAGTGGAAAACAGAATCAGTATCATAAAAAAAGATTGCCTAAAAATAAGCAATCTTTATATGTTATGGTGAAAAAAATTATCTTGGTTGTACTCTTCCGTCTTTTCTATCTTGTGATCTACCGATGGTATATCCGGTAGCTCCACCTACCACACCTCCGATTACAGCACCAAGACCTCTGTTTTTCTTAGCAATAATAGCTCCTGCGGCAGCACCACCTACAGCACCAATGATAGTACCTTTGGCTGCTTTACTCATTCCTTTTTTCTGAGTAGTCCCTTGTGATGCACTGCTTCCGTTGTCTGCATATCCGCCATTGCTTCCGCCTCCTGAATTAGAATTTGAGCTTCTGTCACGGTATACAGTTCTTGTCTCTCTTATCACTTTTGGTCTTGAATTATTTTCAGCAGTAACTTTTGCTTTTTTGACTTCAGAGATACTGTCTGCCTTTTTCTGAGCTTCATATACCAGCTTTTCTTTTTCAATAGCCAGCTTTTGTCTCTCTATTTCGAGCTGTCTTGACTGGAATTCAAGTTTTTGTTCTTCCAGTGATTTCTCAGCTGTTCTGTCATCTTTTTTGCAGGCCGTCAATAAAAAAACGGATAAAAAACCTGTTAATACTATATTTTTCATAATTCAAATTTTAATAAGCTTAAGCCTAAACGACTTTGATTTTAGTTTTATTTTCAATTATGAAGCCAAAATTTAGTTAAAGAGTGTTAAAGTTGATAGTAAAAGAATTAAATTAATTTTAAATTTTGATAAATATCATAGTATTAGGGAGAATATGAAAAAAACAGGCATAAAGTTTGAGGACAGGTTGCATCGTTTTCAAATTTGAAAATTAACCTTCTGAACGAGATTCGTAATAGTTCCCTGATTATGTTAGGGAATTTTTTATTGAAAAGATTTGTAAAATATAATTAATCCTTAGTTTTTGTTGAATTAATTTATGATGCTTATTTTTGAGGAACTAAATTACTTTCAATATGAAAAAATCAATTTTTACGGTTGCGGCTGCAGTAGGATTGCTGGCTGTTACTACTTCGTTTTCTTCTACTGATATTGTAGAAGTTCCATCTAAAGCTTGTACAGAAGTTTCTGTTAAGGAGACAAAAGCAAAAACTTATCCGGTTCGTTATGGGCTTATTTCCCTGAATGGTACAAAAATACTTTCTGGTTCAGGATATGACTTGGGAGGGTTTGTTGCCAAAAATACCGCTACAGGAGATGAATATTTCACTAGCCAATACAATTACCGTGCGCTTCCGCAATATTCTGAAGAAGATCTTCCGGAAGGAACGTATGAATTTTCAGGAATTCAGGGCCAGGGAGGCTGGGTAGGCTATGGAACAGTAATTGCTACTATATCGGATGAGAATATAGATGACGATGGATATATTACAATATATATTCCGGTTACTTGGGAAGAATAACTTTGTGAAAAACAAAATATTTATCTACATTTACCAATCCTCGAATGAGGATTTTTTAATCAATATACAGTAATTAACAGCTGTTGAATATATCAAAAAACTTCTTAAGGAAAGATATATAAGCAGTTTACATTATATTCTGTTTGGATTTTTCTGAATAGATTTTTTTCATCATTTGTGTTTTTTAGGCCTCTGAATGGAGGCCTTTTATTTTAGAGGTATTATGATTGTACTCATATGTTTTCGGAAATGTATGGACTATTTTTGAGTAAACATTTTCTATTCCATATATCCTTATGATTATAAGCTCCTCAATTGGGGAGCTTTTTATTAAAATAGAATACACGGAATTATTAGAATGAGAAATAAGTGCAAAGAAACTTTTTATGATTATGCTCATAAAATAAATACAAAGTAAAATATATTTTTGAATCAGAATTAAAAGATTAATTTTTTATTTCTGATATAAAATTTTTTTTCATCATTTGTGTTTTTTGAGGCCTCCTTCGGGAGGCTTTTTGATAAGTATTCATTACTGATCAATTCCTAATTCTTCAACAATGAGCCTGCCATCAAAAGGATGGTTTCAGATCTCAAATATGTGATCGTTTAATCTTTTAACAGGTGTTTGTATCATTTCATATTCCCTTGTTTATTCAGTCTCTGTACAATAAGATTTATTCCTTCTTCTATTTCGTTTATTTTTATATTCAATCTGATATTGCTTTTCATTGGGATAAAATCTGTTTTTTTAAATTGTTTTTATGACATAATGTTGTGTTTTTTCTGTCTTCTTGACTTTCAAACTATATTTGAAGAATTTTGTTACTGATCAATTTTTTTAATTTAATTTTTTTAAAATTATTGATTTGATAATGATAGTGGGGTCTGGGAATGGTTTGATTGTGTTTAGTGGAGTTATTATTTTTAAATATTTAAACGTCAATAGGTTTTGAGTATAAATCTTTTAACGGTATTTTCTCTGTTTATGAAGAAAATTTTAATTTTTTTTGAAAAAAAATAATTCTTGGCACGATTTTTCAATATACCAATGCAACTCATGTTTAATTTGAGTTTTCATGGTTATTAGTTTTTATCCTCGGAATTTCCGAGGATTTTTTTTGCTATATGATGATACTCATAAAGTATTGGATGCAGGTTCATTTATCTTTGGTTAAGATGAATTTTCTATCTATCATTACTTTTGCATCATTTAGCAAGCTCTTCCGGAATAGAAGAGCTTGTTTTAATTTAAAAAAGTTTTTACATTCATCCTATCATCTCGATACTGTTATTGAGCTAAAAGGCTAGTGGTTAATAATATTTTTTAGTATTTCAATTTTCTTCAGTAATGCAATATTTTCTTTTTCCAATTGGGAAATGTAGGCGTGGATGTTTTCACCGGATATTTCGTTGGAAATATGAACAGAATAGTCTGCCTCGTAAATTTCTTCTACAGGAACATTGAAGAACCGAGCAATTTTTTCCCATTCATTTTTTGTAATTTTTATATAGCCGTTTTCTTTTCTGCTATAATTAGAAACTTCTGTTGGAATAACATCCGCTACCTGTTGTTGGGAATAGCCTTTTTGCTTTCTTATGGTACGTAGTTTTGCTTTTTTCATGGGATAGGCTTTATGCAAATTTGTAGAAAAAAGGAATACATTATTTATGGATTTCCGTAAAAGACGGGAATGAGCTGAAACGACGGAGCTATTTATCTGGTATTTTATTTTTATGCAAAGTTTAGTTTTCTTTTGGATTTTAAAGAGGTAAAGATGAAAATCAATTTTATTGATTATTATTGATCCATAGGTGATTTTGTTGCCAGAATTACATAAAAAAACCTCTAAATAAAATTTAGAGGTTTTAAAGAGGTACCTAGCGGATTCGAACCGCTGTAGATGGTGTTGCAGACCACTGCCTAGCCGCTCGGCCAAAGTACCATGTCTTACCATTTTTGAGGTGTGCAAATATAGCTAAATTTCTAAACAAACCAAAGTTTTTATACAAATTCTTTCATTTTTATACTGTCAGTTTTGCTTTCACTCTGTTTTTCAGACTTATAATTTTTGCTGGTTATGACTCATTTTTTCTGAAATTTTTAAGACTTCATTTAAGGTTTAAAAATATACAGAATCAAGAAGGCTGCGTTGGGTAAGATTTTTAAATTTTAGAATCCGTTGACAATAAGTTTTAAAGTAGCATTCGTATCAATGACAGCTGTAATTCCTGTAGTGTTGAGAAGAATTTTACTTGGTTTCAGGTTAAATACTTTTCCGCTCATCTTTAATCCTTTGTAATATTCTTTGTTGAAAGCTTCTTCAATACTTTTTCTTGAGATTTCCTCAAGTTCCTGGGTTGGAATCCCGTATTCTTCTTCAATCATCTTTACAATTTTACCCTGGAATAGGAGAGAAGCTGTCTTTTGAAGAATATTCATTGTTTTTAACTTGAATTTGGTATCAGACAAAACAATTTTCCTTTTGGTTTCATCATAAACCGGAATACCTGAAATAACGGCGGTTCCTTTGATATAACCTTCTGTTTGTGCTTCAATGACAATTCTGTTATCCACACCATACACTCTGATATCTGTTACTTTTACTTTGGAATCTCTGATGTCAAACTCTTTATTCAGAAAAGTTTTTCTGGCCATATTACTTGCTTCTGTAAAAGGAATATTGGCGGTTGTTTGTAGTACAAATTTATCAGCAACAGTGGGAGAAAAATTAAAATTGGCTGCTGAAGTGACTGTTGGAGAAGCGGCAGGTTTATTTCCTGTAAATGTTTCTGAGAAAATATCAATTCCAAGGGTTGCATTGATCTGATTTCCGTAGAATTTTAAAGGGGTGATATTAACGCTTACCGGACTTACTTTCAGCCAGGTATTATATTCTTCTGAAATATTGAATGGCTGTGCAAAGGTATTCCAGGCCATAACAGCATATTGTTGGAAATTCAGCTGGGTAGCCATTTGCTGATCTATAGTTTTACAGAATTTCTCTTGTTGTTCTTTCAAACTTTTTTCAACGATTGGCGTAATAGGTATTTGTATTCTGCCATAATCAAGAACTGGTTTTGTTACCCATCTAAAGCCGTTGGGGCGGGTATTCGTGATAATTGTCCAGTTATTTTTAAAGGTAACAGTCGTATTGAAAGACATTACCGTTTCAAAAGTCGTATTCTGGTAAGAGTAAACTCCAAGTGTTCCGATTCCTTTCTCTGCCCAGATTTTTAAGGGAACTTCAATCAAAAGATTTTGGCTGGTTCCACCTACCAAGCGGATAGGTCTGGTTTTCCAGACTTTAACTTTAAACTGGTCGTTATTATTGTCTGTATAAGAATCGTCCTGGTAAATGAGATCTTTTACAGAGGCATTTACCATATTACTAAGCTCTGAAAGTGGGATGGTCACAGGCATGGTAATGCTGGATTTGATTTTTGGAAAGTTATAACTTGCCAATTGGTTATCAACACCAGCCTGACCAAAAGCATTGATGAATGCTACTAAAAATAATATTTTA
>NZ_MAYF01000020.1 GCF_001684955.1 Chryseobacterium contaminans
GAACTATATTAGGGCAGGAGGACACCCTTTTCTGGCATCTGCTGCCATCCTTCATGATGTTCCATTTTTACAATTTTTTATCATTTTCTGTTGTTAGTTTTGTCTCATGAATTGTATTGATGGGAAATGATAATGATGCTACTGATTCTTTTTAGCTTTTGGTAGATCAACATATATATAAGGATTATTATTCATCAAACGCAAATGATGATTTTTTCAAAACTGATGAAGAAAATACAGGTTGATTATCAGGGATCCATTCTAATGGATTTCTACATTGTTTTCCTCAGTTAGATGAAACTTTATTTCAACGAAAACAATAAACTATAACCATGAATACTTACTTGAGAATTTTTTTAAACTCAAGACCGGGAGCAAGTCTGGATTAATTATATCAATATAAAATATAATATCCTATTGATTTCCGGAAAAGTAAAAACCTGTTTCAAAAGAAGCAGGTTTTGTTTTATATATAATAATTAATCCAAAATATAAATTTCTTTTATTTGAAAATCAATGTGTTGGCCAATCGATTTAAACGTATAAGTTAATTCTTTAACGAAAAATAGATGTTTTTTGAACCTTTACGGAAGAAATTAGATTTTATTCTTATCATAAGGCAAGCCTTCCAAAGACTCAATATCATACCTTTACAAAATCAACTGAAACAAAAGTATTAAATATGAGCATTCAATTTGAAGCAGGAATCAATATCGCCATTAAAATTCCGAAAAGTAAATATGAGAAGACCGTAGCTTTTTACAGATATATTTTAAAGCTGCCCGTGGAAGAAAAGGAAATTGATAATCCTACAGTATCCAGAACCCATGAAGTGAAGTTTGGAAGCAATATCATTTGGTTAGATTGTGTTGATAATTATACCCACTCAGAAACCTGGCTGCAGCTTACTGTTCCGGATATTGAAGAAGCTACAAAATACATGCATTCAAACGGAGTGGAAACCTGTGATGAAATTGAGGAAATTCCGGAAAATATGCATTGGATTATGGATCCTGCCGGTACAGTGTTTAATGTACAGCAAAGGCCATTAAAATAAAAACAAAATGTTTCGCTAATACAAGAAAAACCTACCGGAATTGGTAGGCTTTATTTTTTCAATGAAGAAATATTTTAATATTTTTCCAAATCAGAAAAGCTTAAATCCTGAATTTTGGGCAACGATTTTATTTTGATTTTTTGAGTCTTTTTATTCAGTATTTTATCTGAGCCTAGCTCCTGCTGAAACTCTAATTTGGTTTGCGTTAGGAAATCTATTTCGGTTTCAGAGGTAGTATTTTTTCCATCCCATAATGCTCTTGAAATTTTAATCAATTCGAAGTTGTTTTGGTTAAACCTGAATTCATAATTGCTTTTCCGGTTATTGATATCAGTAAGCATTTTTAAGTTACCATCTTCAATAATGAAATCCGGAATATTATTTCCGTTATGCTCTCCTTTTTTATTGGCGGGATATTCGCTCTCAATGATTTTGGTGGAAGATACAGCTAATGCAAGCTTCTTATTAGGTTGCGAAAGGAATATCTGCAGCCTCAAAGGTCTGGTCTCGTCTTTCACATCCATTTCTACAACAATTTTGTCATTTTGTTTATCCTTATTCAGATCTCCTTCTTCACTTTGTACCTGAAATGTGAAACGATCTTTATCAGCCGTTTTTTGTGAATATGCATTCACAGCAGATAAAAGAAGAAATAAGACAATGTATAATGATGATTTTTTCATATTTCAATTATAATATATTACAGCTTTGGATAAAGAGATTAGGAATCACAAAAGTTTTTATCGTTCTCCTAAAGGAACGTTGATCAATCTCTCTTGTTTAATTTTGAACTCAGCTTCGTTAATTGGTTGATATACAATTTCATTGCTCACAGGATATTTTGGAAGAAGACTTTTGGGTCTGATGGGGCGCTTTTCTAATCCACCACCACAGTTTGGGCACACATTTTTAAAGATATTATCAACACAATCTTTACAAAAAGTGCATTCAAATGTACAGATCATGGCTTCAGATGAATCATAAGGTAAAGGTTTCTGGCAATTTTCGCAGCTGGTTCTTATCTCTAACATGTATTGAGTAAATATGATTATTTGAGACACGAAGTTAACTTAAATTTGATATAATGTAATCATATTCTTCTGATTATTTACTTGAATTCTGTGTGATAAAAATATGATTTACTGAAAGACAGAACGAAAATAGAAAATAATAAGCCGCCTTTTTACGCGGCGGCCTATTTATACATCTTTTTTTGATGAAAAACCAAAGAAATCTGTTATTGTTTCACTAACACAATCTCTCTTGGAAAATTAAGGATAGCAGAATTTGTCCCTTGTGTAAGATCCTTTACTTTAGAACATTTTGATTCATCAAATGCAGTAGGAGATCCAAGGCTAAGTAAATCACTTTTTGAACTTAGGGAAAGTTTGGTTTTTTCGGTATTTAAAAAATTGATGTCTAAAATAACATAAGCTGTACACATATCTTTTGGATGAAATTCCAATAGCTTTGTTTTCTTGTCTTTCCAGCTTGTAAATGGACCAAAGAACTCAGGATCAGTTTGGCTAAAATTTGTTATTCTGTCAACAATAACGCTGCCGTTACTGGTAACAATTTTCCTTTCTCCGAAAATCCTATCGGTATAAGTTGTTTTGCCGCTTTTACTGGTTAGGGGTTCTTTTATTTTACGCAGTTCCAGGTAAATGGTTTTGTCTCCCCAACTTCCTTTCCAGGTGCCTATGTAAGGGGTCAGTTCATTATCTAAATCTTTATAGTAAGTGCCATCATAAACACGCGCTTCATTGGAGTGTAGTGGCAGTACTTTCTGTGCATGGATAGATATGGTTAATAGGGTAGCTATTGAGGTTAAAAAAGTTTTCATTTGTTTACATTTATTTTAATTAGGACATGGAGTAGTGGTACCATTTTCATTAAGCTGTTTGCTGTTTCCATTTTCATCAACAGTATATATTTCCATGCCAGGGATATTCATATTTTCTTTTAGGAAATCCATAAACTTCTGCTGCAGGCTTTCTGTAGAAATATTGGGATTGCCTAAGCTCTTGGTGTATGTGTCATTTAAAGTGGCAATCTGGGCATCTGTGTACATATTTAATGCATCCACATTGATACTGTTATCTCCCCTTAATTGGTAGGTTCCGCTTTCGGTCACTACTGAAACAAATACAAGATTTAAAGATATGTTATTATTTTTTGCATTTTTCAGTAATTGAATATACAAATTTACATCTCCTGGAGAAAAGATGGGAATCAATCCATTATAATGTGAGTGCATAATTCCAAAAGTAGTATTGAATATTTTGAAATCCAGTTGATTAGTACCCGGAGTATTACTAAGCTGTTGATATTGATTTGATGCTTGTCCTGAACCTGGAACAGGAAGTCCAACTCTGAAGCCACTTTCGCTGGTGTCATTCAGCTTGGTTTTCAAATAATTTTCACTGGCCTGGTATTTATCATCCTGTTTCTGGTCTTTTAGCCTACTGCATGGATCTGGTGGTGGGAGAGTAGGAAATGCCGGGCTGCCATTTCCGCCACCACCTACAGGATCTATACATTGTGCTGGCGGTAATCTTCCAAACAAGCTTTCCTGAGTAGCCATTCTATACACCTCTGAACAGGTAGGTTCACTACCACCGCCGCCAGAACCGGAACCACCACCAAAACCACCAGTCCAGCCTCCACCATGGTTGGGGTTCCAGGGAATGATAACAGGGTCAATTTCATGTATTGTTCCTCTTGATGTCTCTAAATTTAAATTTTTGCGAACTCTTTCATTTAGAATTTTAAAAATATCTGCATACTGAGCAATACTCTTATCCAACAGATGAATTCCTAACTTCTTCACATCTTTATCAATGGACGCAATAAGGATATCGATAGTTTTCGAGTTTTTAACTACAGGAAATAAAACAGCATAACCACCTTCCGGTAAAGCTACTGTTTGGGAAAATACGTTAAAATCTACATGTGTGCCATCATTTTTGGGTTTTACACCATAGAGTTCCTTACCTGAACTTTCTCCATAGTCTTTAAGGACGCCTTCAAATGCTTTTGCGTAGTTAACAGTTTTGGCTTGATCTGTTGTCCAGAATGCAGCAAATCGTTTTTCTTCAGGCGGTGTATTGCTTTGGACGAAATCATCTTCCACTCGACATGAAATTAGAAAAAATAATGAAAGTGCTCCCAACACAGAAGCTGAGAAATAGTTTTTTTTCATAGGCTAATAATAGTCTTTATTTAATATTACTGGGATTTGTCGTAATTCCCGGAGCAAATATATATTATTCTCTACTTAATTTGTAGACTAATAAAGATGAGTTTTATCAGTGTATAGTGATATATTTTTGCTTATGAGTTTCTCCCTATTTTAGTAGGGAAGAGATAAAGAGTGAATAAATAGAAATATTTACAAGTATTAGTTTTCTAATCATGTAAGAAAACCTGGGGTGAATTGTTTGAGATTGATGAGAGGCAAGGTCGATAATAAGAATATTTATTATTAGTTAGGTTTTGAAGCGATAGAGCATTTTCAAAATAGGAGAGAGGAGAAAAGGAATTGTTTATGACAATGAAGAGATTCTTTTAATGAAAGACCTTCTTGGAAGGTATAGAGGAAATACAATCGAATATTTAACTCTCAATTTATTATGTTGTGAAATATAAATTCTTAAAACATAAGATAAATTTTATAATAATTTTATAAAATAATTTAATTTGGATTAGTGAAAATTAATTAATTTAGTCTTTCATTAAATCTAAATATTATGAAAAATTTACAAAAAATCGACAGACAGGAAATGAAATCAATTAAAGGAGGCATCAACTGCCCTGGTGGTCAAATATGCTTAATTGGCGGAAAATGGCAATGCATGCCCTACGATGGATGTGGCGGCGGAAATCAACCCTAAATTATAACCTAATCTGACTTGACTATGAAAAATTGTAGAAAAATTTCAAGGGATCAGCTGAAAGGTATCAATGGTGGTGCAGTAAGCTGTTCAGAGGCGTGTTGTCCACCTCCAGGAATAAAAAGATGTCCTTGGGTGTATTGTGTAGCACCCTGTGACATATTAAGCTAATAGCTTATATATTAATAAACAAAGCCTTAAATTGATTGATTTAAGGCTTTGTTTTTCTGTGAAAGAGTGTCAATACGTTGCAAAAAATGGCACAGCTTATCAGTTTGTGAAAGCTCCTTTAATGAAATATGATGTAATAACCAACTATGATAATTGTAGGTAAGGCATCTTATATTAATTATTATATTGCCAGTAATTGTGTACTGATGCATAATCATGTTATTGTTAATCAGACTATATAACCCATTATATCCTGATAAAAAATGGTTGGGATGACTGTCGTAACCTGCCTGCTAATGGTAGAATGGTACATTATGTAATACAATAGCAGCTAAAATAGATTATATCATAAAAAAATAAAAACCTACTGATTACAGTAGGTTTTAAATTTTCTGCGGAGAGTGAGGGATTCGAACCCCCGGACCTGTTACAGTCAACAGTTTTCAAGACTGCCGCAATCGACCACTCTGCCAACTCTCCTTAAACTCCGATAGTATCGTTGTTTTTAGTGGTGCAAATATAGAACGATTTTTAATTTCCGCAAAACTTTTTCTGTAGAAATTTTAACCCAGCGTAATAATTGACTAAAAATCAGATTGATTATTTTTATCATTTCTTATAAAGTAACGAAGCATTCTATTTATTTGCTCCTGTTCATCGAGTTTTTGAATAAAAAACTTTCATGCTTTTGGATAAAAAAGAGGCAGGAAAGAGAAATTGATCTCCGGATTTTTATTTGGTGCATTTTTTGCAATGCCTGTCAGACTAAAAAATTAATTATTTATGAAATTATCTTATCTGGGAACAGGAATTCTAGGGCTTGCTTTAACATTCACTTTAGGCTCTAACTCTGCTTTAGCCAATCAACCTCTGGAAAAAGCTATAGAATATGTAAAAAATGATTCTGATTCCGTAAAAGTTGAGAATCTAGCTAAAGAGCTGAAAAAATTAAAGCCTGTTAATGCCAATGATTTTAAAAGCAAATTTAAAAAAGAAATTAACGGTTTTAAACTTACAGAAGTTGCTGCTTTTGAAGATAAAGAAACAGGATCATACGCCACGGCAAACTATGCAAAAGGATCTCAGAATGTATATTTAATGGTAACAGATGGAGCTGGAGCCGGAGCGGAACAAGTGAAAGGAAGCCTTTTAAACTATCTTGAGCTGAAGGCAATTGAGGAACCTGGAGATAAAACCAATATTAAAAATTATAAAGGATGGTTGGTTTATTTTGATCACAGTATGTATGAAAGTGATAAAATGACAAGTATCCAGTATCTGGAAGGAAACCGATATGGAGTAGTAGCCTCAGGAAATAATATTTCCCTTGAAGAATTGAAAAGTCTTTTAGATAACTTTAGCCTGTAAACGCCTCTACAAGAATAATAGAGAAGCTCTGATTTATGAAATAAGTCAGAGCTTTTTTACTTGTAAGGTAACTGTGGTGATAATACCTAAAAATAACTTCCTGTTTCCCTCTTCTGGTTTTCAGCCTTTATTTTAGCTATTTATTCTCAAAATTCCTTTATTCATCTCTTTATTTCCTTTATTCATTATTTTTTCATTGAACAAGCAGTGCAATTGGAGTAGCTTTGATTCATCAAAATGAAAATATTAAACAACAAATATCATGAACAGGGAATTAATTTTTTTAAGAACATTTGCTTTTACAGCAGTTATGGGCATCGTTTTTTTAACAACTTCAGCATTCAAAACAGATGGACATCAGAAATTTACAGAAATTGATGTGGAAAGAATCAATGTAGTAGAAAAAGACGGGACTGTAAAAATGATTATCACCAACGTTGATAGGTTTCCGTCCGGAGAAGAAAAAGTAAACGGAACCGCTCCCAATAAGACCAGAAAAAAACGTTCAGGAATGTTGTTCTTCAACGAAGATGGAATAGAATGTGGCGGTTTTATCTATGATGGACAGAAAAATAAAAACGGTCACAGCTCAGGATTGTCGCTTACTTATGACCAATATGATGGTGATCAGGTAATGCAGCTGTTGACGCAGGATTATATGAAAGGGGATAAAAGATCTGTATCCAGTGGACTTTATTTCAACGACCGTCCGGTGAAAGAATCACAGGTAAAGACAGGTGAAATCATGGAAGAATTGGATAAACTGCAAAACAATCCGGAGGCTTTGAAGAAAAAGTATAAAGAATATGAACAGCAGGGGCTTATAGGAGGAACCCCAAGAATGATGCTGGGGAAAACCAAAGATGAAAATAACGGATTGTTTTTATTCGACAGCAAAGGGCAACCCCGTGCCAGATTCTGTGTAGACAAAAACAATGAAGCCAAGCTGGATTTTCTGGATGACAAGGGGAATATTTTAGCCTCATTTCCGGAAAAGAAAAAATAATAAGTAAGAAGTAGTCCTATAAAAAATATAGGGCTATTTTTGTGAAGAAGTTAACGGGCAATAACATGAAAAACATTTTAAAACAAATAAGCCAAAACAGATATTTTCTGCTGTTTGTCCTTTTGTTTGCCTATATACAGTCTATTCATGTCCGAATTGCAATTAGAGGAACGTTGGACAAGTATATTTTTACTCCTGAAGCTGCCGTAGCTACTTTTATCAGTTCCTGTATCTTGTTTTTTGTGATCGATTTCTTTATTAAAAGCTGGCAGAAATCATCCACTTTCAGCCTCAGAGAAATTCTTAAGATATTCAGTTCTTCTTTGGTTGTTTATCTTTTGGTGATGAAAGCCATAAGCTTCCTGATTTCTTTTACGTTTGGGACTATTGAGAAAAACTTCAATAGAGAAACATTGATCTTTACAACTTTTTCTGATTTAATAGACGGTTTTATTTATGGCAGTTTCTTTCTGGCTTACCGTTATTATAAAAAGAACGTAGTGTATCAGAAAAAATTGGTGCTATATGAACAGGCTTTGTCAGACAGCAAAATCAATCAGCTGAAAACGCAGCTTAACCCTCATTTTCTGTTTAATAATCTTAATGTTTTGGATCAGCTGATAGAAGAAGATAAATATAAAGCTTCCGATTTTCTGAATGAATTTGCAGAGATCTATCGCTATGTTCTGGATGTTTCCGATAAAAAGTTGGTTTCAATGAAGGAAGAACTGGCTTTTGTTGAAAAATATTTTAGTCTGATAGAATATAAATATGGAAGTGCATATACATTGCAAATAGATCATGATGATATAGCAGGAAATATAGTTCCGCTTTCTTTACAATTGTTATTGGAAAATGCTGTTCAGCATAATCTGGGAAGCCAATCCAACCCCGTTATTATTAAAATTCATGTTAGAAAGAATATTACGGTAACCAATAATACAATTCCTAAACGAAGCATCAAAACAACTTCAGGAAGAGCTTTGAATAATCTTAAAGAACAATATTCTGTGTTTACAGACCAGAAACTGGATATTATAAAAACAGAAACAGACTTCACAGCCATAATCCCTATAATTCCCGAATAAGATATGATAAAAGTTGTCATCATTGAGGATGAAATTCCTGCCAGAAATAAATTAAAACGTTTTATCAGTGAATTGGATGAGCCAGTAGAAGTGGTTGCAGAAATTGATACTGTAGAAACGGCTGTTAATGTTCTCGAAAACATGACGGTTGATCTTATCTTTTCAGATATTGAACTCCTGGATGGAAATGCTTTTGAAGTTTATGAACAGATCAGCATTACCTGTCCGATTATTTTTACCACAGCCTACGATCAGTTCTGGATGAATGCTTTTGAAAGTAACGGAATTGAATATCTCTTAAAACCCTTTACCCAGGATCGTTTCAAAAAAGCATGGGATAAATATTTATTATTCAAAAAAACAGATTCTAAAGAGAATGAAGTATTAGTGAAACTTCAGCAGATACTGAATAATAACAAGCAGGAAAAAAACTATAAAAAACGTTTTACAGTTAACGCTCATCAGGGGATTTACTTTCTGAATACAGAAGATATAACCTTTTTTGAAGCAAATGAAGGTATTGTCTTCGCAGTCGATATCATTGGGAAGAAACATTTGCTCCATGAATCTACCTTAAAAGATATAGAAGCCCTTCTCAGCCCTTCAGAATTTTTCAGGATCAACCGGAGCGAACTTGTGCAGAAGCAGCATATTGAAAGGATAGAACGGTATAATAAAAATACTTTGGCTATTCGGATGAAAGGGCAGGAAATCCATCTGATTACAAGCCAGGGAAGTACTTCTGCTTTTCGTAAATGGATTGAAGATTAGCTTAAGTCCTCTTGATCAATCATTAATTATAAATAATATGGTCTTAAATTTATACATCCCGATCCCTATAAAAACATATCTTAAAATATTTTGATAAAGAGCTTTTTTTACATCTATTCTAAAAAAAAATAAATACATTAATGAAAAGCTTAGGTTTTGTGGGCTTTTTGATGTAAATTAGACTTGTGTTTTCCTGCTTTTGTCAGAAATTTTATATTATTAAGTAGACAAAAATTACTTTAACTTTGCCAATTAAATATTATATAGTAATTATTGAATTTTTATTAATAATATTATATTATTTAAGACTAATAAAAGAGACTTAGGAAAACGGAAGATTAATTTACCTGGCAGTAGATATGAAATATAAATTCTTGAATTTTAAATTAAGAAAAGTTGTTCATTACTCGTTGATTATGTGTATCTTATTGATACAGGTGATTATAGGTGTATTTTTTTACAATGAGTTCGTGAATGAGAAAAAGTTGCAGTTTATTAAGACGCAGCTGGAAGAAAGCAGGGCTTTGGGAGGACTTACGGACAATTCAAGAAAAGATTTTATTGATGCTCAGGAACATCTTCAGCGATATATGGTGAGCCAGGATAATAAAGATCTTCAGCTCTATTTTGAGTCATTGAGAAAACTTAAAAAGAATTTTGACAAGATCGGGGAGTATGAAAATACCAGCCCTAGACTTAAGAATAGTTTGGCCCAACATAAAATGGATACCCTTAAGGTAACCAAACTGAAAACCCTTATAGATTCAGTATATGAAACCTCTCTGAAGCCACCTGCAAAGATCGAGAACAAGCAGTATGAGCCTGAAAAGTATAAGAATGACTTTGAGAATTTCAACATACAGACACATACTTATGCAGATACCATCAAGAAGAAAGGTTTTATGGGACGGTTGAAAGATGCTATCACCGGTAAAGTAAATGTTCAGAAAGAAAGCACCGTAATTACGTTAACAAATAATAAAACCATAGACATTTCCAATGTAAAGACGGAAATGGATAAGGCTTTAAAATCTATGGATAAGCATTATGCTGCTGAAGTTAAGAAAGCACAGCAGTATGCCATCAAAAATCAGCGCGAAAATATGCAGTTTTACAGTAATTTCAGTAAATTACTGGTATATAGTAACGGATTGATTGATGTATACGAAAATGCAATCAAAGATTTCAAATCTGAACTAGAAAAGGAATATAACAAGCAAAGTTCTGACAATAATAAAATAAGAAGATACCTTGTCCTTGGGCTGATGGTGCTAATGTTCATTGTATCTATTCTTATTATGTATTTTACAAGGGTGGCTTTCATTTACGAGAGAAAGCTTGATGCAGCCAATAAAGAAATTAAGAATAACCTGAACTTCAAGAACAGAATACTTGGAATGCTGAGCCATGATTTAAGGTCTCCACTGAAGATCATCAATATCTTTATTGATAAAATTTACAGATCAACAGGAGATGAAACCATTAAAGATTATCTGAAATCTATTAAATTTACTAACAGCACCCTTCTTCTGCAATCTAATCAGATTCTGGAATATACAAAAAATCAGGATGCTGAAAAGAAACTGATAAAGTCTGCTTTTAATCTTAAAGAAGAAATCGGCTCTATTGTAAAAGTAATTTCCCCTTATCTGGAGACCAGGAACAATAAATTTGCAGTAACGGACAGAATTCCAGAAGGTATTGAAGTTTTCTCAGATAATATCAGAATCAATCAGATCTTTATGAACATTCTGGGAAATGCCAACAAGTATACGGAAAATGGGAAAATTGATCTTGTGATGACAACGGAGCCATTAGGAAAAGACAAAATTACCCTGATTACAACCATTGGAGATACCGGAGTAGGGATCTCGGAATCTGATCTGAAAAAGATTTTCGATCCTTATTACCAGGGAACTGTTTCAGATGAGGTAGATAACCTGGGAGTAGGATTAGGATTGAATCTTGTAAAGGAAATTGTAGAATTGTTTGATGGGGAAATTTCTGTTTCCAGTAAGCTTCACAAAGGAACACAGGTAACATTCAGGATCAACTTAAATATCAATAATAAATAATGGAAATGCCAATTGAAAACAGGGAAATCATTTTCCTTTTAGCAGATGACCACAGTATTGTAAGACAAGGAATGGAAATTGTTATTAGTGATATTGTTCCCAATGCCAAAGTGTATCATACTTCATCTTTACAGCAGGCTGTAGAGCTGGTAGAGACCAAAGGAATTGAAATGGCTATTATTGATGCTCATTTTCCGGAAGGTAACAGCCTCCATATTTTGCCCCAAATGAAAAATGCAAACCCTGATATCAAGATTCTTGTTTTTACAGGACTTGAAGAAGACCTGTATGCTCTTAAGTTTATAAAAGCCGGGGCTAACGGATATCTTAGTAAGCTGAGTGAAGAAGAAGAAGTAAGGGAAGCTATTGCACAGTTTATTGAGAAAGGAGAATATTTTTCTGATCTGACAAGAAATTTATTGGTGCAGTTCATTTACAATCCGAGTGTAATAAGCCCGCTGAGTAGCCTAACCAAAAGAGAACTGCAGATTGCGGAACTCTATGCGGACGGACTCGGAAATCTTGAAATTGCGAATAATTTAAATATAAAGCAAAA
>NZ_MAYF01000021.1 GCF_001684955.1 Chryseobacterium contaminans
TTCCTCCTAAAGATCCCTGATTGTTCAGGTTCAGCTGCCTTCCTGTTTTTCCATCGGCATTCGGAGAATAACCTGCTCCGATTCTTCCGGTTGTTCCCAACGAAAATTTCTTGTTGGTGATGATAATCTGGGCATTAATTTCCCTGCTGATGAACATAAGTAAAATGCACCAGATCCAGTCAATCTTTATTTTCATAGGAGTTATTTAAAAGTTTTAGGCTTATAGAATTTTAATGCAAACAATAAAATGACTGCGTAACACAGAATAGGAAGGAGATAAGCATGGGCGATATCTTTCTCTGCAATTCTGCCCATTATGGGAGGAAAAACAGCCCCACCAAACATTGCCATAACAAGGAATGATGATGCTTGCTGCACTTTTGATCCTAATCTTTTAAGGCCAAGACTAAAAATAGTAGGATACATTACGCTCAGGAATAGATTGAGTAAAATAAGACTGATGAATGATGCCCATCCGAAACTCTGGGAAATAATCAGGCAAAGAACAATATTACATGCTGTAAATATAGCCAGTAACTTGTTGGGAGCAATGAATCTCATCAGGAAAGTCCCTATAAATCTTCCGATCATCATCATGGCCATACTCAAAGAAAAGTAATAAGAGGCCTGTATTTCGGGAAGGTGCATTTTTTCTACCCCATAATTTATAAAATAGGCCCATGTTCCGCCTTGTGCGGCAATATTAAAAAACTGTGCAATGACAGCAAATATAAAATGTCTTTGTTTGTAGAGTGGAGCATTGGGATCAGAAACAGATGCGTCCTCACCACTTTCATTTTCTGAAATCAGAATATCGTCAGCATGAGGGTCTTTGAGATCCGGTACTCTGATAAAACTAAAAATGATAGTAATTGCGAGAATAACAATACCAATCCATGTATAAAGGTTTTTTACAGAATCCAGAGAGCCTGATCCTGAATCTGGAGTTCCGAAAATAAAATATCCGCCCAAAAGTGGTCCGATAATAGCTCCTAAACCATTAAATGACTGAGCAAAATTTACTCTTTGATCACTTGTTCTTTCATCACCTAAAGCCGCTACAAAAGGGTGTGCTACGGTTTCAAGCGTTGCCATTCCCATAGCCAGAACAAAAAGAGCAAGCCTGAAAAAATCAAATGAAGAGGTATTGGCTGCCGGGATAAACAAAAAAGATCCCAGCGCAAACAATGAAAGGCCTAGTATGACACCTGGTTTATATCCAAATTTTTTCATAAAAAGACCTGCGGGAATCCCCATAAGTGCATAGGCACCGAAGATGGAAAGCTGAACCAGCCCTGATTTGGATTTCGAAATGTGAAGAACATTCTGGAAATGTTTATTCAGTACATCTCCCATTGTAAGAGCGATAGCCCAAAAAAAGAATAGAGAGGTAACAAAAGACAGAACAATATAATATTTCTTATCTGTAAATTTTGGAGTAGTCATAGTATTTATTTTAAGAAGTTTTACAGGAATTTTTTTCTCTGAAGGTTTTGAATTCTTCATAAGTATAATCCGGACAAGCTCCGGATTTTGAAGTAATAAAAGCTCCTAATGATGTTGCTTGTTTCATAATCTCTTCTGGAGATCTGCCCTGAATCCTTTTAGACAGAAACCCTGCAAGAAATGAATCTCCGCTTCCTACCGTATCTGATATCTCAATATGAACTGCCGGAAAATTATAAGAAATATCACCTACAAAGTACCTTGCCCCTTTGCTTCCTTTGGTAAGAACAATTTCATTCAAATTGAAATAGGTCTGGAGATGCCTGATACTTATATCTTCATCTATATAATCTTCACCAAGATATCCAAGAATGGTTCTAAGCTCTGCCTTATTCATCTTAACAAGGTCAGCTTTATGTAGTAATTTTTTAATGAATTCAAAATCAACAAACGGAGGACGGAAATTGACATCGAAAACCCTGAATTTTGAATATTCCAAAAGTTCCAGCAGGGTATTCTGGGATACTTCCCCTCTTGTCACCAGGCTTCCAAAAACAAATGCCTCTGAATTCTGAATCAGTTCCTTATGTTCTGGCAGTGATTGGATATAGTCCCATGCAACTTCCTGTACAATATCATATATAGCTTCACCATGTTCGTCAAAATCAGCAAGTACAGTTCCTGTAGGCTTTTCCTTGTCTATCTGTATAAAATTTGTAGTTATTCCCCAGTCTTGAATTTGGTTAAGAAGGCGGTTTCCTAATTCATCGCTTCCTATGCGGCTAAGCATTTTTGTATCAATTCCCATTTTGAAAAGATTGTAGGCTACATTAAAAGGAGCGCCACCTGCTCTGGACCCGGTAGGGAAAATATCCCACAGCACTTCTCCAAAGCATACTGCATAATTAGAATTAATTGTATTCATATTAGGTTAAACGTTTAAGTTTATATTTAAAAAAAATGTTTTATGTAAAATTGATTATTTTAAAGACGCTTTGGCAACCAGCTTTGCAGATAATGTTACTCTCTTTGCTGTTGCTGTATAAGTATTGATCTGTCCGTCCAGCAACTTAATAGCTTCTTCAGCCATTTCCTCGATAGGCTGCTGGATGTAAGTGATCTCTGTCGGGAAAAGATCATAGGCATCAGTTTCATCAAATGCTACTACAGATACCTGTTCCGGAACTTTGATATTATTTTTAACAATATAGGAAAGTCCTGCAACTGCAAGTTTATTACTGGAGAAATAAAGGGCCGTATTTTCCGGCTCTTTCCCAATCATATTTTCAAGCTCTAAATGTACTTCCTGCGCTATATTTTCTAATCCTACCAAAAGATATTGTACTTCAACCGGTTGATTTGAAGATTTTATGGCCTTTTCAAAACCGTACTGGCGGTCCAGCAGATGGGGAAGTTCAGTTTTATATCCAATATATATTATTTTATGGAAATTCTTTTTAATCAGTAAGTTAGTTGTGCTTTCAGCAATTTCCTGATTATTGATTGTTATTCCTGCGATATTTACTTCTTTAAGATATCTGTCAATGGTAACAATAGGGTATTTACTATTGATCAGGTTTTCAAGTGTGTTTTCTGATCCTGCTACCGGAGCAACGATCATTCCGTCTACTTGTTGCTGTGAAAAGAGTTCTGTAAGCTTTTTAAATTTTTCTGCATTTTCATCAGAACTGCCAATGATCAGAGTATAGCCTAATTTTAAAGCCTTATCTTCCAGATGCCTTGCCATGTGTGAGTAGAACTCATTCGAAATATCTGCAACAATAAGCCCAAGCAGCTTTGTTGTGTTGGTTTTAAGACTTTTTGCTATTTTATTGGGAGTGTAGTTAATCGTTTCAGCAATTTCAAAAATTTTTTTCCTTGTCTCTTCACTGATGCGCTGACCTTCCTTTTTGTTAAGAACATATGATACTGTGGCAACGGAAACTCCTGCCAGGGTAGCTATATCTTTGATAGAAGGTCTTTTCATTTTGAATATTTATAACGCAAAAATATTTCGTAAAATAGTAAAAAACAATAGCAGGATTTTTTTGGTGGTTTAAGAAAATAGTGTAATTTCGCAGAATTTTTAATTTATGCGTAAGTATTTGTGTTTCAAATTTTTATGTTTTATTGAGTGTTTTCATGTTAACTAATTGTTACATTACTTTATAATGGTTATTAAATTTGGTTAAACGTTTATCCAATAAATTTTTAAATTTTCTATATTTATAAGATTTTTATTATTTAAAAATTTTATACGACGGTGCTATTACTTATAACATTACTAGTTCCGGAGATGGAAACGCAAATCTAAAGGGAATATATTGTGACTGTTATGTCTTTGTCTAAGCAAAAGTATCATTAGAATTTTTATCATTATAAAGCGGTTTTACTTCGCTTTCTTATTAAAAATATTTTTTTGTGAAAATGTTTTCTAGTTTCATTCAATATATTTAGTTTTGTTACTAAACTATTTATTTAATGAACAATATATCTGATGATTTGGTCCTCCGCTTTAGGACAGCAAGCAGAAAGTATTCTGATACTTCAGTACTGATGCATGAAGCCATTGCAAGGAAGGCAGGTTTAACAGGAACTGATCATAAATATCTGGGATTAATTCTGCAGCATGAGAAATTGACTGCCGGTGAAGTTTCAAAACTTACCGGATTAACAAAAGGAGCCGTAACAGGTCTTTTAGACCGACTGGAATCTAAAGGATTGGTTCATAGAAAATTGACCAAGGATGATAGAAGAAAAGTAATTATCATTCCTGATCTTACCAACAGTATGAAACTTTTGCAGCCGTTATTTCAAGAGCTACAGGAAAAAACAGCTCCTGTTATAAATAGCTTTTCTGAAGAGGAAATAAGTGTTATTGAGCGTTATTTCCAAATGGCAACAAATGTTATGAAAGATTTTACGGAGGATTTGAATAAAACTTAAAAAACAATAATCATGGAAAATATAACCGTAAATTATCTGCACAGGGCGGAAATATGGCTTTGCTTAGCCACTGTCATTTATTTTTTCATTAACGGGGCTCAGATTTTTGAAACACTGGTTTTGGTCCCCAAATGGACTGTCTCACCACCTAAGAGTTTAAAAATTTTATCTGATGGGCATGGAATGAGCTTAAAAACATTTTGGATCCTATTTCATTCTATCCATGAAATTGTCTTCATCATGGCCATTATTTTCTGCTGGAAAATAGATCCTGTCAGAAATTGGCTTATTCTATTGTTTGTTATCCACTTGCTGGTACGGATCTGGACCTTATCATACTTTGCCCCTAATATTATAGATTTCCAGAAAATGGCAGATCAGCAGTTTGTTACAGAGGCTGTTGCCGCCAGGATTTCAAGATGGCAATTGCTGAATTATGTTAGAGTGGCTGTTTTTATTGCTGTGTCAATAGGATTTATCCCTCTTTGTATTAAATTGTTTTCAATACGTATTTAAATACTTATTTTCATACAGTACCACTGATATAACATATTCCGTTTATTTATATTCTATTTTTTTAGTTAGTTTATAAATTATATTCATTTTTTAGCCTGTCTTTTAGAGATAGGCTTTTCTGTTTAATATTCTATAAATCAAAGCTTTGTGATTTTTACTGTGTCTGTCTTGTTTGTTTCCGTGTTTAAAATGAGCAATTTATAACCTAGCAAGAATAAAAATAAATTTAAATAAAAGTGTATTTATATTCTTTTATAAGTATATTTGTATACTAATTTTTTTGAGATGAATTTTGATCTTATAAAAACGGTTGTAGAACTCGTTCAGCAATTTATGGAACAGAATGAAAGTAAAGCAATGTATAGTAATGATATTCATGGCTTTACTGAATGGATTAAAGCTTCTTGTAAAAATTCTCCGGAACCGGAAGAACCCTATTGGATTGGTAAGGAGTCAGGAAGAAGTTCTGATAGTATCATTAATACTTTATTGATAAGAATAGGACGATATGCGAAAACATACTCCCGCTCAATTGGTAATTCCGTTTTTTCCAGCCAGGATGATTTTATTTATCTGATAAGCCTAAAAAATATGGGAGCTATGACAAAAATGGAATTGATAAGACACAACGTGCAAGAGAAAGCTTCTGGGATACTTATTATCAACCGCTTAATCCGTAATGGCTGGGTTGAACAGACGATCTCTGAAGAAGATAAAAGAACAAAACATATCCAGATAACAGAAAAAGGGCTCAGTGTATTGGAGGAGCATATGGAGGAAATCCGTAAAGCTTCAAGAGTGGTTGTAGGAAACCTTACCCATTCTGAACAAATGCTGCTCATCGCCATACTCTCTAAGCTGGATGAATTTCATGATTCTTTTTACCTGATGAATCTTGAAGCGAGGTATTTGTTGGATAATGTATATAAAAGCCTGAACTGATCGGTAATAAAAATACCTGTTGAAACTATTAAATGAATAACAATGAATACGGGAAACTTAAGAAAGAAAATTGCTGTAATAGGTTCTGGATTTTCCGGGCTTTCCGCTGCTGCATATGCTGCGAAATCAGGAAATGAAGTACACGTATTTGAAAAACATCATCAACCCGGTGGCCGCGCAAGGCAATTTAAAACAGAAGAAGGATATGTTTTTGATATGGGCCCCAGTTGGTACTGGATGCCTGATATTATTGAAGGTTTTTTCAATGATTTTGATTGCAAAGCATCCGATTTTTTTAATCTGGTTTCTTTAGATCCCCAGTTTGAAATGGTTTTTTCAAAAGAGAAGATTTCAGTTCCTGAGAAAAATGAAGACATCCGTGAGCTATTTGAAAAAATAGAACCCGGAGCGTCCGGAAAGTATGATCAGTTTATGCAGTCTGCTCAATTTAAATATGAAGTGGGAATGAAAGACTTTGTAACAAAACCTTGTTATAGCTGGCTTGAATTTGCTTCATTAAAAATAGCAGGAAGTGCCGTGAAGCTTGATCTTTTAAGCAATTTCAGAAAATATGTTTCAGGCTATTTTGATGACCCGAAACTCAGATCTCTGATGGAATTTCCGGTTATATTTCTTGGAGCTTCCCCGCAGCAGATCCCAGCTCTTTACAGCCTTATGAATTACGGTGGGTATGTATTGGGAACAAAATATCCTATGGGTGGATTTTATCAGCTTGTTCTGGCTATGAAAGAAGTAGCAGAGAAACAGGGGGTAACCTTTCATTTTAACCATAATGTGCAGAAAATCAATACGGAGAACGGAAAGGCTGTTTCAATAACAATAGAAGGCAAGGATTATGAATTTGATGCAGTAATAGCTTCATCAGATTATCATCATACGGAAACATTAGTACCGGAAGTCCTAAGAAACTATAATGACGCTTATTGGGAAACGAGAACTTTTGCTCCTTCCTGTCTTATTTATTACCTTGGGATCAGGGGGAAAATTCCTCATGTAAAGCATCATACTTTATTCTTCGAAAATGAGCTTGACAAGCATATAGACTGTATTTATAAAAATAAGGAATGGCCGTCTGAACCGCTTTTCTATTTATGCTGCCCGTCCAAAACAGATCCTGATGTAGCTCCTGAAAACTGTGAAAACCTTTTTTTACTGTTACCTCTTGCGCCGGGAATACATGATGAGGAACCTATAAGAGAAAGATATCTTATGGAAATGCTTGAAAGAGTTGAGAAGCATACCGGTGAAACCGATCTTATTTCCAGAATTGAATACAAAAGAAGTTATTGTGTAAGCGATTTTATTTCAGATTATAACGCCTATCAGGGTAATGCCTACGGACTATCCAATACATTATCACAGACGGCGGTCTTAAAACCTAAGATAAGAAACAGAAAGATTAGTAATCTTTTTTATACGGGGCAGTTAACCGTTCCGGGGCCTGGAGTTCCTCCCTCAGTAATTTCAGGGAAAATTGTAGCAGCTGAAGTCAGTAAACTAAAAATGAAATAATATGAAAAAATTGTTTGATGAATTGTCTTACGAAGTCAGTAAGTACACTACTCAAAAATACAGTACCAGCTTTTCATTGGGAATACTGGCATTGAAACCATCCATCAGACCAGCTGTTTATGCTGTTTATGGCTATGTACGCCTTGCGGATGAGATTGTAGACAGTTTTCACGGCTATGATAAAGAAAAACTTCTGAAGAGATTAAAGACAGAAACCTATGAAGCATTGAAAGATGGAATTTCACTCAATCCCATTTTGCATTCATTTCAGGAAACCGTTCGCCAGTATGATATCGATCTGCAACTGATCAATCAATTTTTGCACAGCATGGAAATGGACCTCTGTACAATTGATTACAACTCGGAGCTGTATAAAGAATATATCTATGGATCTGCAGAAGTGGTTGGTTTGATGTGCCTGCAGATATTTACAGAAGGCAATAAGCAGCAATATGAGAAACTTAAACCGTTTGCAATGAAGCTTGGGTCTGCTTTTCAGAAAGTCAATTTTCTACGGGATCTGAAAGATGATTATCAGATTCTGGGACGAACCTATTTTCCTTCTTTGAATATGTCTGTTTTTGACAATACGATAAAAGTCCAGATTGAAAAGGAAATTGAGGAAGAGTTTAAAGAAGCATTGCAGGGAATTAAAAAGCTGCCGGGATCTTCCATATTTGGAGTATATCTGGCATATCGGTACTATCTTTCTTTGTTTGAAAAAATAAAGAAAACAAGTTCTCAGAATATGATGCAGCAAAGAATCAGAATTGCCAATTCACAAAAGCTGCTGGTTGCATTCAAAAGCTATATACGCTACAAATCTGCTTATTTCTGACAGATAAATTATTACGAAGGTTAAATAATCAATAAAAAAATAAGTGATGTACAGATTATATAGAGAACAACAGCTGAATTGTACCATTGAAACAGCGTGGAAGTTTTTTTCATCCCCTCATAATTTATCAGAAATTACCCCTGAAAGCATGGGCTTTGTAGTGCTTTCTGATGTGAAGGATAAGCCTATTTTTAAAGGAATGGAAATAGATTACACCGTCTCTCCTTTGCTGGGAATCCCGATGAGATGGAAAACGATTATCAGCCAGGTAGAAGATTATAAAAGCTTTACAGACTTTCAGAAAGAAGGTCCATATAAATACTGGAATCATTTTCATGAATTTATTCCTAATGAGAATGGGGTACTCATGAAAGATACTGTAGATTATGAACTCCCGATGGGGATTTTAGGTAAAATAGCCCATCAGCTATTGGTAAAAGAAAAGCTCAAAAGTATTTTCGATTTCAGATCCAGGGTTTTGAATGACCTTTTTAATAATAAGCATAATTAAAATGAATGTTCTGATCGTTTTAGGGGTATTTATTTCCATGGAAGGAGCTACATGGCTTATCCACCGGTATATTATGCATGGTTTTCTGTGGAATTTGCACAGGGATCATCATGATCATAGCCATAACGGGAAGCTTGAAAGAAATGATCTGTTCTTTTTCATTTTTGCAAGCCCGGCCATCGCTTTATTATATCTGGGGGTAAAGCAGGATTTTAGTTATTGGTTTTTTATCGGTCTGGGAATAAGCATTTACGGGATGGCCTATTTCTTTGTTCATGATATTTTTATCCATCAGAGAGCAAAGATTTTTACCCAAACAAAGAACCCGTATTTTCTTGCGATAAGACGCGCTCACAAACAGCATCATAAGCATCTTGGGAAAGAAGATGGAGAGTGTTTCGGTTTTCTGTGGGTTCCTGTTAAATATTTTAAAATGTATTTCAATAAAAAATGATGTCTTATACTTACATACTGATTAACTTTTTCACTGTCATTATCTGCTTTTTGGCCTCTTTTGACGGAAGGATACAATTTAATAAGCTTTTCGGAAAGTTTCTGGTTTCATCTACCATTGTGGCCATTCCTTTTATTATCTGGGACATAGTATTCACTGCAAAAGGAGTGTGGTGGTTTGATCTCAATTATACTCTGGGATTTAAAATAGCAGGGCTTCCTATTGAAGAATGGCTGTTTTTTTACTGTATTCCTTTTGCCTGCGTTTTTACTTACTATTGCTTTGAAAAGTTTTTTACTCTGGGCTGGACTAATGCTTTTAATAATCTCATTGTATTTACATCTCTTATCGTTCTTGGTGTTGTAGGACTTCTTTATTATGAAAGAATATATACTTTGCTGACGGTAATTGTAACGATAATCACACTTTGCTATCTGCATTTTATCTCACAAAAAGAATGGATTGGAAAGGCCAGTTTTGTATATCTGGTTCTGATGCCAGGCTTTTTTGCAGTGAATGGAATCCTGACAGGATCTTTTATTCCTTCGCCTGTAGTTAATTATAATCCTGATGACTTTTTAGGGATCAGAATGGGAACGATTCCTGTTGAAGATGCTGTTTACGGTTACAGCCAGTTTTTACTCAATATTTATTTCTTTAAAAAAATAACCAAAAATGAAAAATAGAACCATACTTACATTGTTAATAAGCTTCGGGCTTTTAAATGGAGTGATCTCCTGTTCTTCTATGCCTGAAAAAGCACAGCCTGTCAGTCAGTTTGAGGTCAACCGGTATTTAGGGACATGGTATGAAATAGCAAGGTTCGATTATCGATTTGAAAAAGATCTTGATAATGCAATGGCACAATACAGTCTTAATCCCGATGGAAGCATAAAAGTAGTCAACAGCGGATATAATTTTAAAAAGAATAAATGGCTTTCTGTAAATGGCACTGCCAAATTCAGAGGAGACAAAAATATTGCAGCCCTGAAAGTGAGTTTTTTCGGTCCTTTTTATGCAGGATATAACGTGGTTGCGCTGGAAAATTATAAATATGCATTGGTTGCCGGTAAAAATTTAGACTATCTGTGGATTCTTTCCCGTGAGAAAACCATTCCGGAAAATATAAAGCAAAATTTTATCTCCAAAGCTCAGGAGATCGGGTATGATACATCAAAACTCATCTGGGTAAAACAGGATAAGAAAAGTCCGTTTGATCAATAAATTGTTAATTTAAATCAAAAAAATGCTCAAAATACAAGCACAATCAAAAATACCTACAGACTATGGGAAATTCACTGTATATGCATTTGCAGAAAGTGAAAAAGACTGGAGCCCTCATTTGGTTTGGGTGGCAGAAAATACAGATTTTGCCGGAACAGTAAATGTTCGTTTTCATTCGGAATGCATTACGGGAGAAGTTTTTCATTCCAAAAAATGTGAATGCGGAGAGCAGCTGGAGGCTGCAATGAAATATATGTCTGAAAATGGTGGCGTCATTGTCTATCTTCGACAGGAAGGTAGAAACATAGGAATTATTAATAAACTTAAAGCCTATGCACTTCAGGAAGAGGGATTTGATACAGTTGAGGCCAATCTTAAACTAGGACTTCCGGCAGACGGGAGGAACTTTGATGTAGCCGTTGAAATGCTGGAAATTCTCAAGATTAAAAAGATCAACCTGTTAACCAATAATCCTGATAAAGTTAAATCTATAGAGAAAAGTGGGATTATTCTCAATAGCAGAATCTCTTTGGAAATGGATTCCAATGAAGTGAATGAAAGCTATCTGGCTAAAAAAAAGAGTTATTTTGGTCACCTTTTGGAAAAAATATAAAGACCTTTTCACTGGAAAAATCAAGGCGTGAAATATTTTTTAATATTTTTTTAACACAATAATCATTTTTTAGGCATGAAGATTGTTTATTTATATACCAATTACTAAAATATTATATTATGAATAATTCAGATTACAACAAAGCGGAAAATGCAGTTAACGAAACGGAAAATTCTTTAAAAAATGCAGCTGATAATGCAAAATGGAAGATCAGTGAATTAGCAGATAAAGCAAAGGATTATATCAATGAAAAAAGAAATAATGATGAGGAGGCTAGCCAGGAAGACTGGTTGGAAAGAGTAAAATCAAACGTTTCAGATGCATGGGAAGATATTAAGGATAAGGCAGATGAAGCGTGGGAAAAGACCAAAGATGCTGCTGAAGATGTGAAAGCAGAATGGCGAAAGAAGACCAATTAAGTTAGTTTAACAAATGACCGGAGCTTTTAAAGTTCCGGTCATAATTTTATATATTATTTAGTTTATTTATACATCATTGTAATTGTTTGTATAAAACTTCTTATATCATTTTCTCACTACACTTATTTCCTCATCTGCTGTCTTATTCTGAGTTTTTTTTAATGTACAGGATAAACATTGGTTTATTAATATTCTTTTTAATTTATTTAATAGTATATTT
>NZ_MAYF01000022.1 GCF_001684955.1 Chryseobacterium contaminans
GGGCTTGTGCTGAAGAACTTATCAGCAACAGGCCTACAGGAATGAGTATTTTTTTCATCGTTTGTTAGTTTTTGTAGTTATATTTCATTTCCTTTACTATCTTTCCGTTAGCATCCACAACTTTTTCAAGTCTATTAGCTGAATCGTAGAGGTAACTTTCTCTGATGCCGGATGGTGGAGTGATGCTTCTTACTCCAATTAAAGGATCGTAAGTGTAAGTGGTGATTTGATAGCCACCTAAATTACTTTTAAAGGTATTAAAAGCATTTAGCAAATTGGTCTCATCATTATTTCTTTCCGCTGCTGCATCTGTATTAGAGGCATTCACAATACTGTCAATAAGGGACTGACTGATATCCGAAAGTTTAGCTCCAACTATTTTGGCAATAGGTTGGGTTCCATTATAGCCCCAGATGATTACCGTTGAAATGCCGTCTTTGGTGGTGTATTGTTGAAGATTTCCTTTAGAATCATACTTATCATAAGTGACTTCTGTATGAGCTATACTAAGGTTTTGAAGGTCATATGATTGAACAGAAGTCGGCAGAATAAGTCCCGAGGTTTTAGTATTGGCTTCTGTTTGGGTTACTGGGTAAGTAGTTGATATTTTAAAAAGGGTTTTGGTAGTGTTTTCAGTTTTTTGAGTTATAATTGTTTCCAGAGGAATATCAATCATATTTTTACTTATCATCAATTGATTACCTTTCTGGTATGCAAAGTCCATTTTAGAGCTAATTTGTATACCTTCTGAATAAGATTCACTTTTTAAAGTTATCTGAGTAGGGAACAAGGGCTCATCATAGAAATAATCAATAATTTTTGATTTTTTCTTTCCATCATTAAAATATTCTGTAATCGTTTCTTTTTTTAATAAAAAGGCATCGTTATGTCTTACTAAGATTGGAAATGGACCAGGACTACTATTAGTATTAACTCCAATATATGAAGGAAATATGCCATTTATAGAAACATCAGGTTCCATCATTGATGCTCCCGAAGACGTATCTCTTAATGGCTTCCCTCCTGATAAATAATCAATAGGCGAAATCAAATGGTATAAGATCATCTTAATATTTCTTTCTAACTGATAATCTGTTGTGACCTTCGGTGGTCCAGCAAGATAGAAATCTCTTTTTACTACTTTAAGGGTATCGTTGGTATTGTTCAAAGCAATATACTTTAATAACTGCCCATTTCTCCAGTCCCTACTTTCCATAAACTCGTATCTAGCAGAAGTACTTTCCGTTGTTGCAAGAAAGTTATCTCCTGTTTCTAATGGAGACTCTACATAATATTGAAATATTTCTTTTCCCTTAACAGTATTTGCAGCATTTGTCTTAACAACCTCAACGTTAGTATACCCAATAGTTTTCCCTTGAGTTCTCATTCCATTAATTGCAGGTCTTACAGAAACTTCTATAGCATCATTAATCGTTTTACTAACAGCTGGCCCAGTACCATCTGGGCACTGACCAGTTTTTATGACTCCTATTCTATTATTTTTCGTATACATAGGAATATTAAATAAAACTCCACTAGAAAGTAGACCATTCCCATTTTTAGTATATGAATATTTTGTTGAATATTTGTATTGGCCATCATTATCATAATTTTTAATTTCTTTGATACGTATTCCTCCTCCTAATATAATTGAATCATGACCAGCATTTGGATCTGGAATATCCCAGCTAAAGGCAATCTGTGAATAAAAGTAAATATAGTCTGAAATATTGCCATATGAACTAAGTCCCCCCCAGTATATATGTTTTATTTCTGCATAGATCTTTTGAGCTGGTACATTAAGATTATTAAACTTTCTAAACTTCATTGTAACTTCATCTTTTAAAGGAGAACTTTGAAGCCAATATTTTTTTACACCATTCTCATAATAATAGATAGCAATTTCAGCTCGTAGATAACTATCATTTAAAGAGTTAGAAAAACTAGACGCGCGAAATGTAGAACTATAAGACATTGTCAATTCCAAATCCAAATCTTTCCTATAGCTTGAGAGATCTATTTCTTTAACAAAGATTTTCTCTGTGCCATAATTTATTGTTGGTGTATGAGAATAATTGATATTTTCCCCCTGTACAGATCCACTTATTACAAAAGAATCTCCTCTTGGAAGAGTTTTTTTCTTCGCTAAATAATAATGTTCTTCACTAGGTTCATATAACATTGAACTTGCCGTATTGGGTTCATAAATAAATTCATTTTTACCTCCTTCAGGATAAGTAACAGATTTTAAAGAGAATGTTTTAGTAAACTCGGGCTCCACATTTTTATTAGCTATTCTGGCAATAGTAGAACCTAATTCCTCAATCCAACCATCAACAGTTATTATTGAATTTCCAGAGAATTTATAATATTTTATAGGAACATTGGGATATCCATAATTATTAAATTTACCATTAAAATATCCCCAGTGATCAGTTGCATAGGATAATCTTTGTGCCATTTTATTCTCTTCATAATATTGAAAAGAAGTTGTTATACATTTTCCATGCTGATCACATTCCTGATAGGAAAGAAGCTTAAGTCTTTTGGTTATATCTTCTGTTGGATCATTAGCAGAAGAAGGATCTGGAATTGTTTCAAAATAACCATAATTGAATCTTTTTTCAGAAATAAATCGTCCTGATTTATCCTTAACAAGAATTTTGTCCAACTTTTTTAAATTACTAAAATCCAATCTATCGGAATATACAAAACTAACCACAGCATCTGACGTTTCTATTTTTTCAGGAAGAGCTTCTTGCATTTCATACGTTATATCAAAACTTGGTACTTCTGGAGTAGATGGTTCAGTAACTACTCCTCCACAGGCTCCGGTACTGAAAGCGTAATTAGTATATGGAATTGTTATTGTTTGAGGTGCAAGCTCTCTTCTGAAATAGTGATTAGATAAATATGAAAAGTTAATTTCGTTATTATCTATTCCTTTTATCTTTTTAATCTTCCATGCATTTACCCCATAATAATTACTAGTCATCATTGATCCTGTAGCATTAGAGGTTTCTATTCCATCCCCTCCAAAAATGTATTTTAGACCATTAGTTGTAATTACATTAATGGTATCTATTCGATTATGTTCCAAACTTAGATTCTTAATAAAATAGCCTATTTTCATATCTGATATTGGGAAAGTTACTATTTTCTTATCCTTAGGATTGTAAAAAAAACTTCCAGAAAAATTATCGATCGATAAACTAAATTCGTCAGACATTAGATCAGCAATTGAAGATTGGCTGGAAAGTCCAAAAGCAGTCATCTTTAACCTTAACTCTTGATTATCAATCCCACTATTAAGAAAGCTCTCTATATTATCATCATGCCTCATCACACCATTCTCATCTGTATAACCATTAATTTTACGTGTAATAGGAGATATTGTATTAATTGACCAGCCTAAACCTACAGATGTAGCAATTTCTGATACTAAAATACCACCCGAGTGATAATTCAAAGTGATAGGAACTTCAACACTACCTGACTTAACAGTATAAATTGGAATTGAAATATCAGGTACTCCTGTATAGTTAGAAACTGGTGTTTCCCGATATTTTAACAAACTACTTGTTTCAGGTGCATAAGGATAAATATTTTTGGGATCTTTAAAAATTTGTGAAAACCCCAATGAATATATTAATATGAATATTATTGTTATTAAAATCTTCTTCATTATTTCTATTTCTTAATCAGTTTAGCATTCGCTGTTTTATTATTATCAGTTTTTATAGTCACTAAATAGGCTCCCTGTACTAAAGCCTGGGTATTCATCTTAGTCACTCTGTTCCTGGTTTTAAAGTTCTGAAGCTGTCTTCCGCTCATATCATACAGCATAATATCAGCCTCTTTGAAGTCAAAGCCTATTTCTACATACGCATAATCGGATACCGGATTTGGGTAGATCTTGATATCATATTTCTCTATCAGATCATTCACTTGTTTATCACCCAGCTTTACAATCTTCCAGTTCTCTTTTCCCAGTTCCTTAGCACTTGTTCCAGCCAGGATAATGGAACCATCGCGATTCAGCTTCAAGTCTGAAAGCCTTTCTTCTTTCTGTCTGGATTCTCCTGCGACATGCTTTCTCCATTGTTCATTCCCGTTGCTGTCCAGGTAAAGCATCCAGAATGTTTCATCATCTTTTTCTATTCTTCCTTCGGCCTGAGTGTAACCGCCTAAAAGAATTCCTTTAGATTGATTGTCTGCGGAATGAATCACACTCATTCCCATCAAAATATCCCGGTTCTTGAAATTGTAGGACTTTTGCCATTGTTCTTCACCTCTCTCATTAAGAGAAATTAACCAAAGGTCTGTTCCTTCTTCTAATCCGACAGTTTTATTACCTGATCTTTCTGATCTGGATTCTCCACCAATGATAAAGCCTGTTGAAGTCAATGCCAGAGCTCTCAAATGATCATCGCCTTTTCCTCCAAAGTTCTTTTCCCATTCTACCTTACTGTCTTTAGAGATTTTTATAATCCAGTAATCTCCTTCGCCAAAGTTTTCAGTTTTCTTTGAACCACTTACAGAGCTTCTGGAATAGATGCCTAATAAAGCTCCGCCATCACGGGTAGGAATTATTTTCTCTACTTCATCTAAGCCCTTTCCACCTAAGATTAACTGTGAAAGTTCTTTACCATCTTTATCCAGTTTAATGATCCATACATCCTTAGAGCCATAACCCTTAGATGAGTTTTGTACGTTTCCAGCCACAATAAAACCTAGATCAGTAGTTTGAATTACCGCTTTAGCTTCTTCATCCGAAGAAGTTCCTAAAGTCTTTTGCCAAAGTTCATCACCGAATTCATTAATTCGGATAAGCCAGATATCTGAACCGCCTTTGGAATTATCTTTTTTATCCAGACCTTTTCCTGAATAAGAAGTTCCTGAAATTAAAAATCCACCATCTTGGGTGCTTACCGTTGCAGATAAATAATCATGACTCTGTCCTGAAAAATATTTTTCCCAGACCTCATTCCCTTGCTGGTCAAGTTTAATCACATGAAAATCGTAACCATTGTTTTGTTTGTTTTCTTGTTTAAGTTTGCTGATCTGAATTGAGCTTCCTGTGATAAGATACTGCTGATCGATGGTAGTGGTCACCTGGCTTAGAAAATCTTGTGTGGAAGATTTAATATCTTTTTGCCAAACAACTTGCTGAGCTGATATGCTAAGCATTGTGCATAAAGTATATGCACAGAGATAAAGCTTTTTCATCCTCTTGTTTTTTTGAGTTAGTATTAGTTTGATCTTTTCGCAAATTTAACTTTTTTTAACATGTTTTTTTGTTTCATGTTAAAGTGATTTAATATGATTTTTATCACAATTTTGTGGAGTTAATAATTATTTGTTTTGCATTGAAACAAAAGTACTTGTCAGGTACGCCAAATCATGTCGTATTAAAATTATTTTACCGTTCATGGAAATACCATAAATAGTATGATTAGGTTGGTAAGAGTTGGAATAGGATTATTATTGAGATAAGATTAGTATATATTGGTACTATGTTGCAGATTTTTTATAGCTGCTTATTCATCAGTGTTTGTATAAAATAATGGCCTGATTCTGTGAAATGATTTCTGGATTTTCAATGATACCTTTCATCTTTTCAATATAATCAGATGAATATTGATCTGGAAAAAAGTTCTTTATGGAATCCAATTCAGAAACAATATCTTCTGTTTTCTTTGTCAGTACTATATCAATAAGCTTCCCTTCGGGATTTATAATATATCGAATTGGGTAGATTACCTCTATGCACATTTTTGCAAGGGTGTCCATTTTGGAATCCGAAATGTCCTCATTTTTTCTAAAGTCAAATGCTGAGAAAAGAAAGTGATAATATCCATTTTTAATTCCTTCAATATCTAATCTTACTTTGTTTTCATATTTTGCAAGGATTGTATCATCGGAATAGGTAGTCTGGGTAATTTGATAATTTCCTTCCCAGAGTTTAAAGTCAAAAGGAAATTTTCCTTTAGCTGGGAAATCATAGAAACTTTGATTATTGTCTCTGATTTTTTTTGTTGAGCTCAAGGATTTCAGTTGATGATGGAATATAGATTTTCATCCCCTGAACAATATCACCAGTAAAGCGTTCAGACAAAGAACAATTTTGATTATGATAATCCCTTAAACACTCAGGATTTTCAAGCTGTATCTCATTACAGAGATCAGTAAGGGTTTGTCCTGATTTGGTATAATAAATTATCATTGAATTTGTGTCTTTTATGATTGCAAGTATACTTAAAATTCTTTAAAAGCTATATAGGTATTTTCCTCATACTTTGAATTAATATTTCCTGTTGGGATTGATTGGGTGGATTTAAATGAGATTACTATAGAATATTGTAATATGTGTTGGTACTATGTAGTAGATTCTTTGTTAAGCCATCCATTAGTTGGTTTTAGAAAAAAAATAACCTTGATCGTTTGGATCAAGGCTAAATATTGAAGAGATAAATAATCTTTTAATTATTGTTTTGTAAAAATCAAATCTTTTGTTTCGGGTAAATAAATATTAATATCTGTTCCTGGTGGGCATCTGCTATCATCAAGAGTAGTATCATTAGGTTTATATTCCCATGAGATTTGTGTAGAATTTATTTTCTTTAAAATGATTGTTCCCCATCCAACACGACAGTTTGTTCCACTATAGAAAAACATTACCGAATTTTCATTGGGTTTTGTGCGTATGCTATAAAATTCTATTTTTGGAGAGCTATTATTCTTAGTATCTTGTAAAATTATATTAGAATTTTTCACAATATATTTTACGTCTAATATGTCAGAATAGTAATTCTTCCTAGAACTTTTCTGTAAAGCATTTTCAACCTTTGTTATATATAATGTTATATCTTTTCCCTGAAAGTTAGTGTTGTAGGTTCCAATATAAGGTGTTAATTCATTATTTAAGTCTTTTACATAAGCATTGGCAACTATAGAATTTAAAGAAACATTTAAAGGCAGTATTATTTGGGCTTTACATGGTAAGAAACTTATGAGTATGCTAAAAAGTATAATCGTTTTTATATTTAATGTCTTCATATTTATTAACAAGTTGTTGGAGTTGGGGTATTATTACCGTCTAAATCAATGTTTTTTATCACTGTGTCATTATTTTCAATTCTTTGGAGTCTTACTTTTCCTTCTAACCCCATATTCCTTAGAGTTTCGAAAAATAATTTTTCTACTCCTAGATTATTTATAGTTCCATTACTATTTATGTAAGTATTTCCACTCCGTCCAATATCAGTTAGTTCACTCTCGATTTTTATATAATCTGCAATCTGATTATCTATTTCCTGTTGAGAAAAATTTTTTAAGGCATCTTGATAATTGCCGTCGAAAATAGCTACATAATGCATGCCATTTGGAGCAACCATCCCCATATAGGCGTTTTTTACATTTAAAGCATCATGTGTAGGCTGAGCTCTTGCAAAACCTAATAATTGATCGATATCTGGTGGAGATAACATTGGTATTCCTGATGTAGTATGGTTGTGATAACCTCCTGCATAACCTGTTTTATCTCCAAAATTCACACTGTGAGCACCACCAGTTATTGTTTCAGATGGTGTTCCATCAACTTTAAATTTTACACCTATTTCACCACCTTTAGGGGCGTGGTCTTTTAGCTCTTTAATCTTAGATTTTACATCATCTTTTTGTAACATATTTTTACTTCTTTCACAAAGATTCTGATTGCTTTGATTTTGAGAATGGTTACTACTACCACTACCACCACCACTAAATTCAGGTCCACCACCACTCATGCCACCCCCAAAACCATTATGGTCGACATAGGGAAAGGTAACAGGTCCAGGAGAATCAACAATAATTACAACTTCTTCTATAGGTTGTTCTTCTTCTCTACCTCCTCTTGATGTTACAGAGGCAGAATTATAAAAGTTTTGAAACTTTGAAATGATACGTTGTACTTCAGGAGTGTCATCTTTTGCAACTGTAAAATTTACCCAATCTCTTTGTGGATTTATCACACCAATTATAAAAGCATTTACTTTATCGTCTTTCATGATAGGGTAGACAATAACTTTTGAAGTTTCTCCATATGTTAAACTTCTCAGGTCAAAATAAATATCACCTACTTCTTTCTGGAATTTCTGAGCAAAAGCTGGATTTTTGTTCATAAACGCTTGAATGATTTCTTTAAACGGTTTATGATAGCTGATGTATTCAGAGTTGTTTTTTTGTGTGCTTTTTTGAGTAATTAAGTTACTCTCAAATCTTATAAAGGCTTCAATTTTCTCTCTTTCTGTTCTTTTTTCTTCTTGCATGGTTTCATCTGTTCTACAAGAATTGAAAAAGAATAAGACGGTTACTACTAACAGTAACTGTGAAATAACTTTTCTGGTCATTTATTTTTTTATTTTTTTAGGTTGGCAAAAATAGAAATATTTTTTATTTCACAAAATGAAGATTTAAAAATATCTTGCAATTATCTTTAGACAAAGGAGCGTTTGTTATTTTTTTATGTCGTTTAAGGTTTCATGGATCAGTCTCAAAAGTTGGGGGGAATTTTAGTTATAAGAAATTGGAATAAAAAAACAGGTACGTTATATAAAAACAAAAACCACCCTTGAAAAAGGATGGTTTGTAGACCCACAGGGATTCGAACCCCAGATGACTGAACCAAAATCAGTAGTGTTACCGCTACACCATGGGTCTGTTTTGATGCTGCAAAACTAGAAAAATTATTTGAACTACAAAAATCAAAATTAAAAATTTATTGCTATCATTTCGTGGTAACGGTCTTATCTGTTGATATCCAAATAATTATTTTTTAAGAAAAATTTTTAGAATGAGGAAGATTTTTAATCCTAAATAATAAAATCTTATCTTTGCAAAAAAATTGGGCTCCAAAAGTTGGAGTAACCCATTAATAACTTATCCTTAGCAACGCAAAAGGATTATTAAACATTTTTTATGTCAAATATTGTCGCAATCGTTGGACGTCCCAACGTAGGAAAATCCACGCTTTTTAACCGTTTATTAGAAAGAAGAGAGGCTATTGTAGATTCTACAGCCGGTGTAACCAGAGACCGTCACTACGGAAAGTCTGACTGGAATGGAGTAGATTTTACCGTAATTGATACCGGAGGGTATGATGTAGGTACAGATGACATCTTTGAAGAAGAAATCCGTAAGCAGGTACAGTTAGCAGTAGATGAAGCTACTTCCATTATCTTTATGATGAATGTGGAAGAAGGCCTTACGGACACTGATCACGAAATTTACAGACTCCTTAGAAGATCAAACAAACCAATCTATATTGTAGTTAATAAAGTAGATTCAGCAAAGGAAGAACTTGCAGCAACAGAATTCTATCAGCTGGGAATCGAGAAATATTATACACTTTCTTCAGCTACAGGTTCTGGAACCGGGGATTTATTAGATGATATTGTCAAAGATTTCCCTACTACAGAATATAAAGATCCTTTTGAGGGGCTTCCTAAAATTACGATCGCGGGTCGTCCGAACGTAGGAAAATCTACAATGACCAATGCTTTATTGGATGTTGAAAGAAATATTGTAACAGATATCGCAGGAACTACAAGAGACAGTATCCAGACTTTATACAATAAATTCGGCCACGAGTTTGTATTGGTAGATACAGCCGGGATGAGAAGAAAGTCTAAAGTAAATGAAGACTTGGAATTCTATTCTGTCATGAGATCTATCCGTTCTATTGAATATTCTGATGTGGTGATCATCATGGTAGATGCTACTCAGGGATGGGAGTCCCAGGATATGAATATCTTCGGATTGGCACAGAAAAACAGAAAAGGAATTGTAATCCTTGTCAATAAATGGGATTTGATTGAAGACAAGCAAACCAATACAATGCGTGATTTCGAAAAATCAATCAAAGATAAAATTGGTCAGTTCCAGGATATTCCAATTCTGTTTGTATCAGCTCTAACGAAACAAAGAATCCTTAAAGCGGTAGATGTAGCAATGGAGGTTTATGAAGATCGTAAAAAGAAGATCAAAACTTCAAAACTGAATGAAGTAATGCTTCCTATTTTTGAAAATACACCACCACCGGCGTTGAAAGGAAAATATATTAAAATTAAATATTGCGTTCAGCTTCCTACACCATCACCACAGTTTGTATTCTTCTGCAACCTGCCGCAGTATGTGAAAGAACCATATAAGAGATTTACTGAAAACCAGCTGAGAAAAGAATTCGGGTTTACCGGAGTTCCGATTGAAGTATATTTCAGACAAAAATAAAAATGACTTTTTAATAAAAATCTGGTGAGGGAAACCTTACCAGATTTTTTATAGATATACTATTCGCTGCCAAACTTCAATTTCATTTTTTAGTTGTAATTTTGCAGCAATTAATGTTTACTAACTATAATTAAAAAACCAAAATCTTCATGCTTACTATTTTATCGCAAAATTTTTCCCTTGTTAATGAATGGATTAATGAACTTCGAAATATTCAGGTTCAGTATGACCGAATGAGATTCCGAAGAAATATGGAAAGAATCGGAGAAATTGCGGCCTTTGAAATCAGTAAAGGACTGGAAGTAAGAGATGTTGAAATCCAAACTCCTTTAGATACCATTAAAAGCAGGGAAATTGCAGTACAGCCGGTAATTACAACCATCTTAAGAGCAGGTGTTCCCTTATTTGAAGGAATTCTTAACTATCTTGATAGAGCAGATTGCGGTTTCGTAGCAGCTTATAGGAAACATGATGCCAATGATTATTTCTCAATCAAGCAAGACTATCTAACTTGTCCGAGCATTGAAGGAAGGCCTCTTATTGTAGCAGATCCCATGTTGGCTACCGGAGCTTCGTTAATTGAAGCGATCAAAGATTTATTGACTAACGGAAATCCGACCCAGCTTCATATTGTAGCAGCCATTGCTTCAAGACAAGGTGTTGAAACCGTTCAGAATGCCTATCCTGATGCTCATATCTGGGTAGGAGCCATTGATGAAGATTTGACATCAAAAGGATATATCACTCCAGGATTGGGTGATGCCGGAGATTTAAGCTACGGAGAAAAATTACAAAGATAATTTTAAGAAAGATTCCAGAAATCTTTTATTAAATTCAATAATAAATTAGGTCGTACTTTATCCATGGGATGTTTTGTCTCTGGAAGTACGGCCAATTTTGCATTAGGTAGGCTTCTGTAAACATGGGCGCTTTCTTCAAGAGTTACCATATTGTCCTTATCTCCAACCATAATCTGAACAGGAGTATGAATAGAAGCAAGATGGTCTTTTAATGGTGGATTTTTCCCAAGATCAATCATTAAATCAGCTATGGCAGGAAGTAATTGCTTCCATTTCGAACCATGTTGTTTTTCTAAAAGTTGAGCATATTGTGGAACCTTTTCAAGGATAGCTTCCGGGTTAAGCATTTTACTTTCCTTTAAAGCCTGTTCCTCTGTCCAATCGAATTTTGTTCCCAAAGTCATAATGGAATTGATATTTTCAGGATGTTTCATCGCATAACAAAGGGCAATATAGCCGCCCATGCTGTGCCCCAGAATATATACATCCGTTAAATTATTTTCTGTACAATATTCCGTTAATTCCTGAGTGTATTTTTCTA
>NZ_MAYF01000023.1 GCF_001684955.1 Chryseobacterium contaminans
TCTAGGGCTTCGTGAAAAAGCTTTTGAAACCTGGAAAGAAGGTGAAAAACATGGTGATCCGGCCTCTATGATATCTATGGGGCTTATTGAAGTGGGTGAAGAGATGGATAAAGCTCCTAAAAGCCCTGATGTTAAAAAGAAAAAGAAAGAATAATGAAGAGATTAATGTTTTTTTCTGCTTTGGCCTTTACCTCTTTGATTAATGCACAAAAGCTAAAAAAAGAAGATGTTATAGGATTCTGGAAATTAAAAGAATCCGGATTTTATGAAGGAAAAAAGAAAGTTGTTAAAGAGTTTGATAACTGCAGGCTAATGAGAAATTATGCGATCAGGGAAGATGGTTTTGCGGTGTATAACTATATGGAAGGGGAAGTAGGAAACTGTATTCCCTCAGAACCAAGACTCTCTTTCTGGAAGGTTGTAGATAACAGGATTCAGTTTTATGCAGATGAGAAGAATATTCTGGAAGAGGTGGTAGTAACTGTGAATAAAGACAAAACAATGACTTTCGCAAGTTATATCCCTGTACCGTTTAAAGATAAAGATCCGGAAATGGAAAAAGTATTAAACACCATTCACTATGATGTTCTTGAAAAACAGTAATACTAAACTTTTATCCTTATGAATTACGTGACTGTTACCTATCTTCTGAATGTATTGGTATATGTCATGTATTTCTTTGGAAAAGGTGGAAGTGAAACAGATGTTACCCTTACAGATTATATTGTTTCTGCAGTTATGTCGCTTCTTTTAATCTTGGCTGGATACCTTAATGCAAAGCAAGACAAGACGTACAGATCTGCTCTTTGGATATTTTTTATCAATGCTTTGTTCTTTGTAATGTCTGGAGTGTTTGATCAGTTTGGGAATAATTTTAATATTCTTTCAACTAGTGGTGGTGACAGTTTTATTTTTACTCTGGCTTTAATCATCTATAACGGTTATTTATTCCCTTTAATTGTAACGTTGGATAGAAGTGGTTTTGCACTTGTATTACCAGTGTTGTTATCCTTTATTCTTCCATCTTTAGGGTATTGGATAGGGAAAGTAATCTTCTCGAAAAATTCAGTCTAACCTGAAGTAAATGAATTAAAATTCTGAACAAAGAAGTCCCTGTCATTCCGACGAAGGAGGAATCTCTGTTATGAGTGAGATTCTTCCTATTAAGGTTCTTGTACCGGATTATTTGTTTCTCTAAACTTCTGTTTTCCAACTAATAATTCAAAGAAAAGTCTAAAATCCGAAATTAATGACCACAATGGATATTTAAAAGTAGCAGGCTTGTTTCTTTCAATAACGGCATGACTAAACCAGGCAAATCCGTATCCCACAATTGGAATATACCAAAGAAATCTCTCTTTTCCTGAACTGATAACATACCCTATCACAACAAATACGAGCAATGTACCAATGAAGTGGAAAATCCGGGTTCCTGTTTTGCTGTGTTCGGTAAGATAAAACTGATAAAACTCCCTGTATGTTTTAATTCTTTCAGACATAGTAAATTAGTTTGTTGTTTCTTTCAGATTTACAGCAATAATGCTGCCGATTTTATTATAAAGATAAAAAAGAAAAGGCAAAATGGAATCATTAACCATTTTGCCTTTTTTTATATTTTATAGATTGCTTTTAAGCTTTATTCAGTTTACTGTTCTTGTAACCATATCCAAAATAGATCACTAAACCTATAATAAACCACATTCCAAACCAGAACCAGTTCTCATGGCTCATCCCGGTAAGAAGGTACAAGCAGGAGCTTAAGCCTACTAATGGGATTAGAGAAAGATTCTTGATAAAAGCAACTATACATAAGATGAGGTTGATAAGAATAAAGAAGAAAATAGAAGCTCTGAATTCCCCTTCTTTAGGATCTCCCCAATTCATAAGCGTCTGGAAAAATTCCGGCTGCCAGTAGTAGAAAGCAATTAGCCCACCAATAAAAACAACAGGGAAAATGATTTTACCGTTGATATAAGGAAGGTGAAACCTGCCTTTGATCTTTTCCTTAGCAGGCAGAACTAAAACCCCTGCACATACCAATACAAAAGCGAAGATGGTTCCGATACTGGTAAAGTCAAGGATAAAGGTTTTATCCGTAAATAAGATAGGAACTCCTACTACAATCCCTGTAACAATAGTTGCAAAAGATGGAGTTTTATATTTTGGATGAATTTTAAGGAATTTCTGAGGCATCAGTCCGTCACGGCTCATCGCATACCAGATTCTTGGCTGTCCCATCTGGAATACCAATAATACGGTAGTAATAGCAACAATAGCGACAAAAGAAACTACCAGTTCCATCCATGCTACATTGGCATTTGTTTTTTCAAAGATGAATGAAAGGGGATCACCCACGCCATCAAATTTTCTGTAATCTACCATTCCGGTTAGTACCAGGGTAAGGGCAATATAGATCACTGTACATAACACAAGAGAGATAATCATCCCTTTTGGTAACGTCTTTTGAGGATCTTTTGTTTCTTCAGAAAGTACACTTAGGGCATCAAAGCCAATATAGGCAAAGAAAACCCCTGAAACGGCACTCATAACCCCTGTAAACCCGTTAGGCATAAAGGATGGTGATCCTGTCACAGGGCTTATTGGCGTCCAGTTATCGGTATTGATATAAGCGAAACCAACTAAGATAACCAACAGGATTACTCCTAACTTTAGGAGAACTAATGAGTTATTGAAGTTTTTACTTTCTTTTACTCCTACATAGCAAAGCCATGTAATTAATCCGTTAATAACCAAAGCAGGAATATCTACTATAAATTTCAGATTTCCAATCAGTGGAGCAGTATTCCATGCATTAATCAATTCTTTATTTTCTGAACCGTTTAGTACCGCTTTGCTGGCTTCCGTATAACTGCATGTCAGATAATCAGGAATATGCATTCCCAAGCGTCCTAAAAAGCTGGTGAAATAATCAGACCACGAAAAGGCAACATAAATATTTCCGAAAGAATATTCCATAATCAGTGCCCAGCCGATGATCCAGGCAATTAATTCCCCGAAACTGGCATAAGCATACGTATATGCAGATCCTGCTGTAGGAATCCTGCTGGCAAATTCAGCGTAGCATAAAGCCGTAAAACCGCACGCAAAGCCACAAATCAAATAGAGCAGGATAACACCCGGGCCACCTCTGAAAACGGCTTCTCCCAAACTGCTGAAACTCCCTGCTCCTATAATTGCCGCAATACCAAAAAATACGATGTCCCATACACCTAAAACTCTTAAAAGTCCTGTTGAAGTATCTGTATCCGAATAGATTTTCCTTCTAAAAAGTTGACTCATTCAATAAACTATATTTGATTTGAAAAAAACAAATGTAATGATTTTTTATTTTGATGTTAACAGTCGTTAAGAACATTTAGGTAAAAATGCTTAACGAAAAGCCTTTAGTCTTTATAAACAGGTATTTCCACATAGCTGTCATTATACCATTTTACCTCTAAAGGTTCTCCTGCATCTTTTATCGTTTCATCGCTTACATCTTTACCCGTTCCGTAATTGATCTGCCAGTTAGGACTTTTACTGATACCTACCAATAAAAGTAATTTGCTTCCTTTTTCAACCTTTTTACTGGTAAACATCGATTGCCTGATGGGGATTTGCTCCATCTTATTCGGTTGAAGAAGCTGGCGTACCTCATTATTTTTTGCATAGCTGGCCCTTACTGTATGAGTAGATAATAAAAAAGGTTTTCCATCCGGCTGCACCTGATACAGATATATATCGGTATCCATATCTTTTTTATTAATGGATACATTAAGTAATCCAGACAGGTTTCCGCTGATGATGATATCCTTATCAAGTGGTTCGCTCTCAAAATGAATGAGATTATTCACTTTTGCACTGTCTGTTTTGCTCAGCTTATAATAAATATCTTTTTCGTCTCTGTTTTTGAAATCAACCATTTGTTTAGTAAAGTCAATACTTTCAGGCTTACTGAATACTGAGGTACTGTTCTTACGATCTTTGAGATAAAATTTAAGAGTAGAGGTGTGCATTCCGTCAAGAGTAGGAGCGTGCTTCCATGTATTCGTATTCATCACCTGGAAATTAACTTTGTCTTTTAAAATTTCAGGTTTCTTGCCATTTTTAAGAATATAATCGAACCAGGAAAATGCAAGATCATCAATACTGATTCTGGCAATTGGATCTATGGGACGGCCTCCTACATAAGTAAATCCAAAGCTTTGTGCGCCACCATGATTATAGGGTCCCATTAGTAGGTAATGCTCTGCATTTTTATTATATTTAAGATGCTCCTTGTAATAATATAAGGCTCCGATCTGGTCATCATCATAATATCCGGTAGTGGTTAGAATGGGAATGTTAATTTTTGCAAACTCCTCTTTATAAGGAACCATTTTCTGCCAGTATTGATCATAAGCCGGATGATCCAGCCATCTCTGGAAAATTTTACTCGGTTTTCCACTGATAGTATCCAGAACCCTGAAAGCTTTTCCGCTTTTATACCATGCTGTATTGATAGAGTCCCATTTTGCAGCATTACTGAAATCAGCTTCATCAGTATATTTATTATTGGTAACATATTGAATCCATTGCAGCATATAGCTCATGAATACATTATTCTGAGCAGGATAATCTATTCCGATTCCTACAGAAACCTGGGGTACAATGGTTTTTAGGGCGGGATGCGGATTTTTCAGGGCTGCCCATTGGCTGAATCCTACATAGCTTCCGCCAATCATACCTACTTTGCCATTGCTCCAGGGTTGTTTGCTTACCCAGTCTATCACTTCATAAAGATCCTGCGATTCATGCTCAAAAGGATTGTTTTCATCATTGCTGTTTCTCTTACCTCTGGTATTCACTACTGCACCCACATAGTTATAAACAGCAGCCCTCTTTCCGAAAAAATGGTCAATTTCTCCAGCGTAAATATTGCTGGTAAGGATAACAGGAAGGGGAGATTGGTTCTCTTTTTTTCTGATGATGGTAATGGTTAACGTATTTCCATTCTTGGTTTTAAGGTCCTTCGTTTCAGTAATAAATTTTTCTTTATCCTTTAAGGCCAGCAGCTGCATGATTTGAGGATGGATGCCGGAATACGTCTTATAATTCAGATAAGCCTTACATAAAGCCAGGGCAGAAGGATAACTTATACTATCTTTTCCCTTTTGTTTATCCAGCGCTTTTTTGAAAAACTTCCTGAAAGTGTTTACATCACCATAAACAGCAAGGCCAACCCTGGGAAGTAAATGTTCATCAAGACTTTTGTATTTTTTATTAAAGGCTTCCCGGAGGGCTGTGGAAAAAGATATTTTAGAAGTTGCTTCCATTGATTTGGCCATACTGTACACTTCATATCCCAAAGATTTATATCCGGCCATATTATGGTCTGCAAACTGGTTACGATGCTCAGCAAGGGTGGCAATGGATTTTTTATACTCTTTAGCCACCATCTGCAGACGGAAAAGAGCATCCGAAAAATCTACATCGTTTTTAGGTTTGTACTTTACAGTCTGAAGGCTAGAGATTACCTGGGCTGCCAGAGCTGGCATTTGTTTTTCTAAAATAACGGAGTCTGTAACAGCCGTTTTTGGAAAATAAAATTTTTGTGCCTGGAGGAGATTGACAAAAATTAATGCTAAAAGTATCTTAAATTTCATATTGTAGGGTGTTTATGGTATGTTTTTAGCTGCTGTTGAAAAAGTATGAGTTCAGAATATATTTTTCTTAACCGATTACTAAAATTGTTTACATTTTTATCAGACTAAAGTAAGAATTTTTATCATGCGATAGTGAAATGTTTTTTACTGTTGTGAATACGCTGATTACAGTATTAGATCTGTTAAAACTTGCTTAAACAATAAGTTTTTAATATTTTCGTTAACTTATTTAGACTAATTTTCTTATATCAAGAAGAATGAAATCAAAAAAAATACTTTTAGCGGCTGCGGTCATCTATTTCGGAATTTCCGACGCTCAGCAGTCCCAATATTTTACCCAGAAAGAAAATTACAGATTCAATCTAGCTGAAAATCTTTATCAGACTAAAATATACAACGCCTCCCAATATGAATACGCAAGACAATATTTCTACAATCAGAATTTGTCCCGTTCAAAGAAGGAGGCGGCTCAGTTTTTTGATAATGTGATTGGCGTGATTCTTCAGAAAAATCATGCTGAAGAAGGGTTGACTGCTTTTATGAAGGAATATCCTAATTCTGCTTATTTTGCTCAGGCCAATCTTCCTTTAGCGGATTATTATCTGGCAAAAAAAGATTTTGATAAAGCATTGGAAACTTTGAAAAAAGTAAACCAGTATCAGCTTTCAAAAGAGGAGAATACCCAGTATATTTTGAAATTGGGCTATGCCAAGTTTATGACGGGAGACTCTAAAGGAGCCACTGATGCTCTGGAAGAAGCCTATAAAACAGCTGATCAGTCTCAGAAAGGAGATATTGCTTATATGCTGGGTCACCTATACTACAGCAACAGGCAAAATGACAAAGCTTTCCAGTATTTTGATTCTATAAAAGATCAGGATAAATTCTCGAAACTGGTACGTCCGTATTATGTGCAGATGTATTACAATGATAAGAACTATGATAAAGCAATATCTGAAGGGAATGCTTTATTGAACGAAAATATTTCAGAATCCTATAAAGCCGAAGTACACAAGATCATTGGAGAGAGCTACTTTATGAAAGGAGACTATAGTTCAGCTTATCCACACTTAAAAGACTATCTGAATGTACAGCAGAATCCTTCTGAAAATGATCTTTATGAGATGGGATTTGTTGCCGCTCAGCTGAAAAAATATGATGAAGCAGTTTCTTATTATAACCAGCTTGTCAACAGCAATTCAGCATTAGCACAGAATGCTTATTATCAATTAGGAAATGCTTATTTGGCGGTTGATAAAAAGCAGGAAGCCCTTTCTGCATTCCGTTCTTCTTACCAGATGGATTATGATGCGAAAGTGAAAAAGTTAGCACACGAGCAGTATGCTAAGCTTGGGTATGATATAGGAAACCCGTTTGAAAACCCGTCTACTGTTCTTCAAAACTATATCAATGATAATCAGAATGCTTCCAATGCTTCAGAAATGAGATCGCTGTTAGTGAAATCATACCTGTATTCCGGAAACTATAAAGAAACATTGAATGCTATTGACCGATTACAAAGTTCAACCCCTGAAATCAATAAAGTAGATCAGGAGGTTTCCTATTTATTGGGAACAGAAGAATTCAATAAAGGAAATTATGATGAAGCGGAGAAATATTTCTTAAGAAGCTTAGGATTTAATATCAATAAAGAATTTAGCAGCAGGGCTTTATATTGGCTGGCACAGGTATATTACCAGAAAGGAAATTATCCGTCTGCCATTGTTCGTTATGAAAAGCTTCTGAACGAAAGTTTCCCGGAAAAGCAACAGCTGCCTTATGATTTAGGATATGCTTATTTTAAAGCCAAGAAATTCGATCAGGCTGCAACGTACTTCAAGCAGTATTTAGCCAATCCTAAACCTGAATTTAAAAATGATGCAGAACTTCGTCTGGCAGATATTCACTATGCGAATAATGACTTGAATGAAGCCATTGCCATCTATGATAAAAATGCAGACGCTACAGATTATACCCTATATCAGAAAGCAATGGCTTTAGGATTTAAAGGTGATACCCAGGCGAAAATCAACAATCTGAAAAACTTACTATCTAAATATCCGGATTCTGAATATTATGATGATGCTCAATACGAAATAGGTACAGCTTATGCTGCTCAGGATGATTTTGCCAATTCCAATGATTATTTTGGAAAGGTTATCAAAACATCTTCAGACAAAGACTTAATTGCTAATGCTTCTATTTACAGAGCTCAGAATTATATCGATCAGAACCAGAATGACAAGGCCCTTTCTGAACTGAAATCGTTGGGAGAGCAGTATAAAAATACAGCGTATGCCCAGAAGATTGTTCAGGCTGCAAAACCTATCTTCACGAAAAATGGTGATGTTGCAGGCTATGAAAACTTCGCAAGAACTATTGGAGTTAATGTTGATGCTTCTGAAATTGATGAGATCAACCTGTCTACCGGAAAGCAGTATTTTGCGAAGAAAGATTACAAAAATGCCATTTCTTATTATGAGAAGTACCTGACGCAGAATCCTACGGGAGAAGGTCTTTATCAGGCTAAATATGAATTGGGGGAAAGTTATTATCAAACCAACAATTCCACAAAAGCATTGCTTGTTTTACAGGAGGTGGCTGGTGTTCAGAATGATTATCAGGATGATGCCCAAACCCGTTTAGCGCAGATCTTTATTGCACAAGGGAATACAACTGAAGCTAAGAAATATTTGGAAGGCATTAAAAATTCATCCAATATCAGCATTAAGAACTATGCAAATGTTGAGCTGATGAAGCTTTATGCAGATGAGAACAACTTCTCTGAAGCAGAAAAATTAGCCAACGCTGTTATTGCCAACTCTAAAAACTCTGCTGCGGTTATTGAAACGGCAAAAGTAATTAAGGCAAGAAGTCTGATGAATTCAGGAAAAGATAAAGATGCTCAAACGGCTTATACTGCTCTTGAAAAATCATCCAATACTTCGGTAGCAGCAGAAGCGTTGTATGCAAAAGCTTATTATCAGAATAAAGGAAAAGCATTCAAATCTTCCAATGAGACGATCTTTAAGCTTGCCAACAACTATGCCTCTGAAGAATATTGGGGAGCAAAAGCTCTGGTATTGATGGCTAAAAACTATGTTGGGCTGAAAGATAACTACCAGGCAAGTTATACCTGTGACCAGATTATTGCGAACTATAAGAGCTTCCCGGACATTGTAGCAGAAGCGAAAGAAGTTAAAAAGCAGATTAAAAAGTAAAAATGTAGTATCCTGTTCATGTAAAGAGTATGCTTATAATTTACATGGATGCATAAATACAAGAAGTAGTAATGAACAGAAAAATTCAATTATTATCCATCATATTTTTAGGGGTCTCGCAGTTCGCGTTTTCCCAGATCAAGGAGGAGAAACTGGTTCTTAACAAAAAGAGAGAGCCGGAAGTGAAGAAGATCGAGAAAAAGAAAACTTCCGTGGAAACCATTAAAAACTATCCGCCGGAAGAGAAATCCCAGAACCCTGTAAAATATACCATTACAGATGTTCCTGCGGTTTCTGACTTTAAAACTTCTACGATCCAGGGAGAAGATGTGGCACCGAAATTTGACGGAACAGCTCAGAATAACTATGTCCAGTTCGGAATGGGAAATTATGGAAAGATTCTGTTGGATGGAAATATCTCCAAAACCCTTGAAAATAAGTTTGAAGTAGGAGCCGATGTGCATTTGCTTTCCACAAGCGGTCTTAAAAACGATTACGATTGGAAATCCAAACAGACTTCCGCAACGATAGGAGCTTTCCTTAACTCTTACGGAGATAAAGGGAAATTCAATATCAATGCTGAATATGGATTGAATAATTATAACTATTACGGAATCTATGCGCTGACACCCAATGCTGATGTTGATCTGAAGCAGAAAGTGAATCAGTTCAAAGTAAATGGTTACTATGATTTCTATTCTAATGAGATCCTGAATGATGTAAGAGTAAAATCATCATTCCTGAAAGATCATTTCGATGCTCAGGAAAACCAGGTTTCCATTTTGGCTAACTTCTCTAAGCATGCTGTTGAACTTGGAAAATCAGGAATCAACCTGAATGCTGATTTGGGAGTAGGTTTAGAAGCCGTGAAAACCGATTTTGAAATGGTAGATAAAAACTCTTCCAATTTCTTTAATACGAATTTAACTCCGAAAGTAACCTTCAGAAAAGGGGAGTCTTATTTGATGTTAGGATCAGGATTTTCTTTCCTGAATGCTAAGAATTCAAACAGACTGATGGATCAGGTGAAGAACAACAAGACGTATTGGTTCCCACAAGCTGAGTTCCAGGTAGCGGCTGTCAAAGAATTTAAATTCTATGGTGGGGTAGACGGAGGTCTTAAGCTTAATACATATGCCGATCTTCTTCAGGAGAATCCTTACGCGCTTTCTGACCAGTATTTAAAGCCTACAGAAACGAAATATCATTTTTACGTAGGATTAAGAGGAGATATTGATGAAACGCTAAAATATGACTTCTCTGCAGGTTTCGGAAAGATGAAAGACATTATGTTCTTTAAAGCAAATCCTCTTTTTGATAATAATTATACCCTGAACCGTGCTGCTTACGATTATGCCAATACATTCTCTGCCATCTACGATGATGGAAATGTAAGTGATATCAAAGGAAGCGTACAGTATTTCCCATTAGCAAATTTAATAATTGACGGGGAAGTGAGGTTTACAAAATATAATTTGAAAAACTACGACAATATCTACAACGTTCCTTTAGTAAATGCAAGTATTGGTGCTAAATATACGATGTTAGACAAAAGGTTATTGCTAGGTTTCAAAGGGATCTTTGCAAGTGACAGAACAACGAACTCTTTTTCAATTGAGGGAATTGCAGATGCTTCAGCTCCTAACGGAATGATTTACCGTTCATTAGAAAATACGAACGATAAAGTTGGCGGTTATGCTGATTTAAATCTTTCTGCAGAGTATAAAATTCACAAAAATTTCAGTATTTTCGCACTCGGAAATAACCTTCTAAGCTCAAAATACCAGACATACAAGGCTTATAAAGTCTTAGGTCCTCAGATTCTGGGAGGTGTGAAGGTTACCTTCTAAAAATAAGTAATAAGCAATGAGTAATTAGTAATCATTGAATTATACATTATTTATTGCTTATTATTCATCAATAGGGCTGCATAGTTTAATGGATAGAACTTTGGATTTCGGCTCCAACGGTGGGGGTTCGAATCCCTCTGCGGTCACAAAAGCTCCTTTTTAGGGGCTTTTTTTGTATACTCCTTCCAAGATAATTATCAGGAATGGAAATTTGAGGGGTAGATTATGTAAAAGTGTTTTTAAGGCAAGCGCATTAAGATTCAAGATTTATATGGCAAATCATATAATATAAAAACGGCTATTGAGATAATAGCCGAAAAATGTAAAAGAATTATTTTCTTAATAATGATTATTTTTCCATATGTTTCTTTAAAAAAGCCAAGCTTCCTTCAGCAAGTTCCTGTGCATTATAAGGCGATTTCTGCCATAATGAAACCTTTTCCTGCATTCCTGGAATTGAGGAACTGAAATTTTCAAGAACCAGGTTTCCCTCAAAATTAATTTTCTTCAGGGCTGAGAAAAATTCTTCCCAATTGACAGTTCCTTCTCCCAGCATACCCCTGTGGGATTCTGTAACATGAATATGCTTCAGCAGTTTTCCGGAATTGATAATGGGGTCATAAAAATTATTTTCCTCAATATTCATATGAAAGGTATCAAGATGAAGAAAGAGGTTGCTTTTTCCTGTTTTCTTAATAAGTTCCAGAACATTTTCTGCTGTATTACACACATAGGATTCGTATCGGTTAATAGGTTCTATGGCGATATCTATATTCCTGGCTTGTGCATAATCTGCCACATTGCACCATACTTTAGCAATGATTTCTTTTTCGTTTTCAGTAAGT